>JAGWOU010000268.1 GCA_028870815.1 Rhodospirillales bacterium
TGGCGGTGCCGGGAAAGCTCTGCCCGCCGCCTGAGCGGGGCATGGATTTATAACCGTATTGCAGCGTGGGGGCCACCAGCCCGCCAGTATTGCGCGCGACTGCCTCCGCCACGGCAGTGGGCAGGATCACATCAACATTCAGCGGCAAATGCGGCCCATGCTGTTCCGTGGCGCCAAGCGGTAGAAAGATGATGGCGCCAGCTTTAATTTTCTGTTCCCATTCCGGCCAGGACAACTCGGCCATAAATACGCTTTCAACCAAGACGCATCTCCTTAATGCATGGCCGCGCCGCCATCGGCGCTGTAGCACTGCCGGTGACAAAGCTGGCCGCGGAGCTAGCCAAAAACAGAATAACCGCCGCTACTTCTTCTGGCTTGCCTATGCGGCCCAGCGGATTGCCCGTTTCAAGTTTTTGAAGCTCTGGACTCATACCCGCGAAATTCAGCAAGGGTGTATCTATGGGCCCTGGGGCAACGGCATTCACGCGGATATCTGGCCCTAACTCTCTGGCCCAGGAGCGCGTGAGGCTGAGCATCGCGCCCTTGGTGGCGCAATAGCCAGATGCCCCGGCGCGGCCCAGAAAAGCCAGTTCCGAGGCGATATTGACGATGGCCCCGCCTTTGGCGATGTGCGGCAGCGCCGCGGCGGCCACAAGCATCGGCCCACGCAGATTGATGGCGTACATCTTGTCCAGCGCGGCAATGTCCAACGCCGAAAGCGGCGCGTCATATTCAACGCCCGCGGCATTCACCAACACGTCCAACCCGCCAAGCATCTCTGCCGCATTCGCCACGGCTTGAGCCACCTCGCCGGGTGAGCAAATATCCGCCTTCACCCAAGGCACGTCCTCAGGCGGCTTTGCAATGTCCAGCCCGGCCACCTTGGCGCCCTGGGCCAGAAAAGCCCGCGCCGCCGCCAGACCAATGCCGCTGGCGGCACCTGTGACCAACACCCGCATCACGCGACGCTCCAGCCAAAACATTCAGGCAATTTCACGTAATATCCCCTCTCCTTCCGCATAGAGAATCTCCCACGCGGTACCATCCAGATTGAAATGACATTCTCCCTGGGTGGCTGTGGCTAAATGCACGCCTTCCCGCCAAGGTAATGTTGAACGGATAATCTTCCAGCCCGCATCGGCACGGCCAAATGAAATCTCACAATCCAGCAAGGCCCGTATCGACGCCATATCCGGCGCCGCCGCAACGCAGGCGGAAAGATCTGGTTCTGCAAGCTTAACGCCTGGCGCCCTGTCTCGCGCCAACATGAAAACCGGCCCAGAGCGGACCAGAATAGCGAGCCGTCCATCCTCGCGCGACTGCAACCGCAGCGCGCCATCTGGAGTCGGCGCCTCTTGGTCCGCGTGCCAATGCTCGTAATAAGGCGTGTGCAGGCCGGTCTCGACCAGAATATCCCCCTGCCATTCCAATGTTCCGGCATCAGGCAAGGGAGCTTTGGGCTGGAAGTCGATCTCCCGCCGCCACTCGCCCACATTGTTTTCAACAACGAATGTTCCAGAAAAGCCGCTTTGCGTGGCAAGCCACGAACAAGCCTCTGGGGCAAGGTGTTCCAACCCCGGCACAAGGCAGCAAGCTGGGCGGCCTGCGGGCTGGCGCAAATCAGCGAACAGGCTTGGCCCTTGCAGCCACGCCACTTGCGTTGTCTCGTCGCGCTGCCCGTTTGGCAGCGCCAGCAGAGACCGTGTCCAAAGGCCAGAAAACTCCGTCCTCATGCCGCCGCACGGGGGCCGTAATACGGGGCGCGGGATGCACGCTGCGGCCAAGCATCTGCAAGCCGCGCCGCAAGATGCCGCTGAATTAACCAGACTGGTTCTTCCAGATGGCTGAGCCGCCCTTGCTTGGCGAAATTGGATTTCAACCCGACCTGCACGGCGCGGTTTACCTCCATATCCTCGACATGGAAGTCCCGCAGCAGCTTTGTTTCCTCCTCAAGCGTGGCCGCAAAACCAGGTGCGGCCATCGCGTCCCGGCTGATCAGCGTCATGGTTTGAAGGCGACAATGATCCGGGCCAAGCGGAAACAGCCTGTACCAAAGCAGCCTGTCCGGCATGGTGAGAAACATGAAGAAGGGATGGCCGACGAAAAGCTCCCATTCCTTGCCTTGCTCATCACTGACGCCCTGAATCGGCGTAAACCCGGCAGGTTCTTTGCCGTCCGCTTTCAATGCATCGATTTCAGCGCGCAGCTTGGTGGTGAAGGGCAGATGCGCATGCACGTAGAAAGGATGTTCTGCCTCTGTCCAAGTATTCTGCCCTGGCATAATCGGGTTCAACGTGGTGCGGTGCGCGCCAATATGATGGTAGGACTCCATCCAATTTTCCACCATCACCTTCCAGTTGAAGGTACAATCCCAATCCATGCTGATCGCGACTTGCATGTCCTGAAACCGCCAGGGCGCCAAAAGGTCATCCAGATCCCCATAGACCTCCGTGAGAGGCGGCGCCGTACCGTCAAAATTCACAAAAACGAAGCCGTTCCATAGGTCGCTGCGCAGTTCCGCCAGCGGCCAATCCTGTTTATGAAACCCCTCGGCCTCCTGCATATGCGGACAACTCCGCAACGCGCCGTTCATCTCGAACGACCAGGAATGGTAGGCGCAAACTAAATGCGCGGCATTGAACCGGCGCGGAAATCCATTTTCCAATGGAAACATATCCAAATTCCGGTGCGGGCAAACACGCGAAAGCACATGCACAGAACCCGATGCGTCTCGGGTGATCACCAACGGTTCGTTCAGCATGTCCAGCGCCAGGCAATCGCCCGTTGCCGGCAATTCCGAAACATGCGCGAGACACAACCAGCCTGCCTGGAACAGCTTCCGCCGCTCCAACTCGTAAAATTGCGGAGAAATATAGGCACCGGCGGGAAGCGAACGGGCTCTGGCAAGCGGTTCGGCCGCTGTATCGGTAATGCGCCGGCAAAGCTCTGCAATATCGTCGGACACCATATCTGCCTTCCTAATGGGCACCGCTAACAGGCTATCCAACGCTTTGTCCGCTAAACATAGAGATTTCGGGAAGCGTACTTTCCAAGCCATGCAAGCAAGCCTACACACCCATCACCACGCTGTATTCCCGCGCCAGCTCCGAGAGAAAGTTCAGTGCCGAGGGTGATGTTGGCGCACGGGCGCGGGTTGCGAGTTCAAATTCCACCGCATAGCCGAAACGCTCGGGCAGCACTGGGCGCAGCGGCAGGGCAAAGCGCGTGGCACGCACGTAATGGTCCGGCAGGTAACCAATATAGCGCCCCGTTAGCACCAGCATCGCCACGCCCTCAACGTCGTTGGCGGTAGCGGTACGCACCAACCCGCTGGCAAGCTGTCTGGCTTCGTCCTGTTCGGCGTAACTGCGGCCAACCACCTCGCAATCCATGAGCATTTCCACCGGCACATCGTCCGGGCAATATCTGTACAGCGGATGCGTCTCGGCGCAGTAAAGATTGTTTTGCTCGGCGTAAAGGAATCTGTAATGCAACCCTTGCAAGCGTTGGCGGACAGAAACGATGGCGGCATGCAGGCGTTCTTCCACCACGGCTTTTTCCAGCAGGTTCGGAGGATCCACACTGATATTTACCTGCACGCGCGGCGCCCGGCGCTTGGCCGCCGCCAGAATGTGGGGCAAACGGAAATTCGGATCGGTA
>JAGWOU010000269.1 GCA_028870815.1 Rhodospirillales bacterium
GCAGGCCAAACTCGCATCCGCCCAGGCGCGGGCTGATGCTCTACATGATGCGACGAACCAAGGTAATCCTGGTGCGCTGCTATCCTTGAGCGATCAACCGATTTTGGTGGCCGCCGCCACTAACCTGATGACGTTAGAAAACTCGCGCAACCAGCTTTCGGCTGAGTTTGGGCCAGACTATCCGAAGATCAGGGCACTAGATGCCGAGATCGGGCAGACCCGCACGGTGGTCAAAAGCCAAACCAAAGCGGCGCTCGGTTCCATTCAGGCTCAACTCGATTCATCCAAAGCCGAAGTGAAGCAATTAAGCGATGATCTGCATCAACTCACCACCCAGGCCGGGGCACAGAGCGCCTCGCAAGCGCAGTTTCTCACACTTAGCCAGGAAGCCGATGGTGCGCGGACGATTTACGAAACTTTTCTCGAACACGAAAATGATGTCGTCGATCGCGCGGCGCTTTTGGAGCCGCCGGTGCAGATCGTATCGCATGCCACAGTGCCAAGCAGGCCGACCTTCCCGAATAAGCCGAAGCTTGCCATCGGCATTTTCATTATTGCCCTGGCAGCCGGAATCGGCGCTGTGTTTATCAAGACCTATCTATCCGAAGGGTTTGAAGAGGCTGACGAGTTGCAGGCCACGGTGTCAGTCCCGCTTCTGGCAAGCTTGCCTAGAGTGACGCAAACTGATGGTTCTGTTGCGAATTATATCGCTAACGCCCCGTTTTCCCGGTCTGGAGAAGCCGTGCGCGGGCTGTTGACGAAGTTGGCCTTGTTGTCTGTCGACAATACAAGGCCACGGGCGGTGCTGATTGCTTCGGCCGCGGCCCGCGAAGGAAAAAGCACGCTGTCCATGTGGCTGGCCACAGCCGCACGCCAAGGGGGGCAGTCGGTTCTGATGATCGACGGCGATCATCGGCGCGGCAATTTGATGAATGGAGCTACGGGCATCGCAAAGCTGGGGCTGACCGATTTGTTGGCCGGCCGTGCCAGTGCCGCTGAACTCATCAGAACGGACCCCAACACCAAGATTGACTACATTCCCGCAGGCGCGGCGATGACGCGACCTTTCGGTGCCGAGGAAATTCGTCATTTTCAGCAGGCGCTCGTGGCGTTAAAGCAAAAATACAGCCTCATCGTTATAAATAGTCCGCCTCTGCTAGCAATGACCGACGCGCTTGTTTACGGTAACATCGCGGACCAAACGGTGTTCATCTGCCGCTGGCAGCAGACATCCCGCACGGCGGTGACAACCTCTCTTGATCGGCTGCGCTCTTATGGTGCGCGGGTCGCAGGTATCGTTGTCACTATGGCAGATGATTATTCAACGCTCGCCTATGGAGGCGAGTACAGGAAACGGGAAATCAGACTTATCGGCCGCCTTTATGGATCTGGAGCCTGAGGCGTGAAAATAACCCATGTTGTTCGGCAGTTCTGTCCCTCCGTGGGCGGACTTGAGGCGTCTGTTTTAAATCTTGCTGCAAATCAAAGGAACCGTCTGGCACTCGATGCAAACGTGGTGACGCTAGATCGGGTTTTTGGTAGCGCGGATGTGCTGCTACCCAAGGAAGAGATCGTGGACGGCGTGCCGGTGCGTCGCCTGCCCTGGCGGGGCTCCACGCGGTATCCGCTGGCACCGAGCGTTCTGGCGCATCTGCACGCGGCCGATATCATCCACGTTCATGCTGTCGACTTTTTTTTCGACTTCTTGGCATTGACGCGTCCGTTGCATAAGCAGCCAATGATCGCCTCCACACATGGAGGGTTTTTCCATACTGGTGATTTCAATCTGTTAAAGAAAATCTGGTTCAATACGGTCACACGGCTTTCAGTTCTTGGTTATCATCGGGTGGTGGCGTGCAGCCATGCCGATGCAGAACTGTTCCAGAATGTCGCGGGAGAGCGCTTACGCGTCATCGAGAATGGGATAGATCAGAGGCGCTTCGCGGATGCGGCGTCGCATACGTCGACTAAGACAATCATTTGCTTCGGCCGCTTCGCGGCGCATAAGCGCATCGCCGCGCTCTTCGCGCTTTTAGCGGAACTGCGGCGAAAGGACACAGAATGGCGCCTTATTCTCGCGGGACGTGATGCCGACCAGACCTCCTTAGAGTTACGGGCTTTGGCAAATGCTGCCGGGGTAGCTGATGCGTTGAATTTGGTCGAAGGGCCAAGTGATGCCGAGCTACGCGATTTGATCGGTCAAGCCAGCTACTTTGCGTGCCTTTCCGCCTATGAAGGCTTCGGTTTGGCCGCGGTTGAGGCCATGTCAGCTGGCCTATATCCTGTGCTTAGCTCCATTCCGCCGTTTCGCCGCTTTATTGGCAATGCTGGCATTGGGCTGGTCGTGGACCCTGACAGGCCTGCCGATGCCGCCGAGGCATTGGCAAATGCTGTATCTAATGATGAAGATACATATAATTCTCGCCGCGTGCGGATTGCCGATGCGGTTAGGCAATATGATTGGAGTGAAGTCGCCACTGAGTATGTAAAGCTCTACAAAGAGGCGATCGGTACGCCGGGCCGAGCGTTATCGCCGGGAAGAGTAGGGCTTGAAACATGAGCCGCAAGGTATTTTCTGCCAATTTCGCCTATAATGTTTTGGGTGCCCTGTTGCCGCTCATCACCTCGCTTGGCACGGTGCCGTTTTACATCCACCAGATTGGTTTGGCGCGGTATGGCGTTGTTACCATCACCTGGATTCTTTTAGGCTATTTCGGGTTTTTGGATTTCGGCCTTTCTCGCGCCTCAGCCAATGCGCTGGCTAAGCTTGACAACGCTTCTTCGCGCGAACGCGCCCCTGTTCTGGCCACCGCCTTTTGCTGCAATCTTGCCATGGGGCTTGTGGGCGGGCTGATCCTTTACTTGGTGGGCCATGTCATCTTGTTGCATGTTGTAAAAATTCCAAGTGACTTAATGGCCGAAACGCGCAATGCCTACCCATGGATGGCGGCAATGTTACCGCTCGGGCTTATCTCTGGGGTGGCGACTGGCGCGATGGAGTCGCGTGAACGGTTTTTGCTTTCTAATACGATGAATTCCATCGCAACGATGGCAGGCCAGGTGATCCCGCTCATCTGCGCTTACACCATCGGCCCCAGTCTTGAGGTGGTGATTCCTGCCACCTTTCTAGCCCGGTTGGGCGCGGTCATGCTGATGTTTAGTGTCGTACTCAAGCAGGAATGGCCGGTCTCGGTGTTTGATGTCCGCTTCGACTTGGCGCGTAAGCTGTTTGCCTATGGGTCCTGGGTCACGGTCACCAGTTTTATAAACCCGCTGTTGAATACGTCTAATCAGCTCATTATCGGTGCAGTGATGGGAGCTTCCTCTGTGGCGATCTATTCTGTGCCGATGACGTTGGCACAGCGCTCGCAAATCATAGCCACCGCCTTGGCGCGCACTTTGTTCCCCCGGAGTTCCCGTACCTCGTTGGAGGACGCGGAGGCCATCACGCGGCGGGCCTCCATTTCCCTTACTTATGGCTTTGGTGCCATTTGCGCCCCTGCGATTCTACTCTGCGGCCCTTTCCTCAAGCTATGGATCGGTCGGCATTTTGCCGATGCCTCTCAGAGCATTGGGCAGATATTGCTGTTCGGCGCTTGGGCCAACGGCGTGGGGTTCCTGCCGTATGGTTTCATCCAGGCTCGCGGCATGCCTCATATT
>JAGWOU010000270.1 GCA_028870815.1 Rhodospirillales bacterium
GATTCAATTAGTCGCCGAACTGCTCCAGGAATCTACCGCCACGGTGCTCACACTGGATGCGCATATCATTCCTGGCCTGGGCGTGGCCGCTGGCACCATGGCCCGCCAGCTGCCCTTGATCAGCCAGGCCTTTCCTGAAATCACCGATTGCCATCCGGGCACGCTGAACCTGCAACTGTCGCGACCGCTACGCTTGATCCATCCTCATCACCGCAGCGCGCCCCTAGCCTGGACACCGAGCGGACGTACCCGAGAAGTGTTCGACCTGCTTCGTATCGAGCTGGAATTCGACCACCTTGCCTGCCGCGTACCGGCCTGGCTGTACGTCGCCCACGGCTCTCCACACCGGAAGACCCCGGCGATACACGAGGTGATCGCAACCCGCCTGGAGCTGGACGGAGCCCGACGTTGCCGTGTGCACCTGCCGACACATGCCGTGGAGCTGGCCTAAACAGCCTCAGCCGCAGTGTTCGATCAGGCGCTCACACTCCCCCAACCAGTAGCCACGGTCGGGTTCAATATGCAGGAAGATGCGTGACAGCAGTGTCCCCTCGTCGAGAAACTCAGCCACCGACTCATCGCGTGTCGCTGTCCGCTTGAACCAGGTGTTGTACAGTTTGAGCAGGCTCACGTCACGAAGCAAGAAATCGCTCACGGCAATGTCCTTACGCCTCATTACCGCGCAACTGGCGAAGTTGTACAACGGTCGATAACCCGGGTCGCATACCGCATACGAAATCGGCACCTGCTGGTTAGGCGACCTGGCGACAATCTCCTTGATCCCTCCCGGGTTGCCCCAGGCATGCGCCTCGACAGCCAGCCCGGTCGCTAGCGCCTCGGCAAGATGGACATTTCCCGGCAGTGCGGCGAATAGGCATTCGCTGTGCCAGTGCAGCCGCTCGTCGAGTCCCGCCGGGAACATCAGCGAGGTAGGGTCGCGCAGCAGGATGCTGTCTGCGTCGATCCAGGCCCCACCATGACGATGCACGTAGGCCATGCGGATGAAGTCGCTCCTGGCAACGATCGCCTGAATCTCCTTGTCCATGCTGAAGGTCAGCGGCTCGAAGCGCCAAACCTTGCCTAGGATGGAGGCATCGATGCAACGCTCCAGGCCGTCCGGGGTAAGCAGGATGAAGCGGTCCCCTAGCGCCCGCTGCATGGAGACCAGAGCTAAGGCGATCCACGGCGGCATGCTCTGCCCCGCCGCCGTTTCCCAGTAGCTCACGAAATTCACACGCATATTGGTCGTCTCTCTGTCACCACAACACTGCTCCCCAGCAACCCGACCTCTTCCAAATAATGCCTCAGCAGCGTCAGCGAGGGGATGCATTCGGCCTGGCTCAGGAATTCGTTGCCCAACGCCGCCTTGTACAGCCGCAACCAATTGACCGCCGGTACCCGCGCCAGGAATGCCGGCAGGGCCTCGTAATTCCCCTCGTCAAAAAGCAGACGCAACGTGCGCAGAACGGGCTGGTAATCTGCGGCACCCAGCAGTTCGGCCAATGCGTCGTCCAACTGATGGCTGATTTCCAGCATGTTGAGGCGCTCTTCGACCGTGGCATCCGCCAGGGCCACCCGCGGATCGATAGCAACCAGGTAGATCGCCTGGAACGATCGTGCGCCGGCTAGCAGGGATTCACGCAGCACCTTGTCGGCGGTCGATCCGGTCACCAGCACATCGTCACCGAAGATAACGTGTACGCCGCTCCAGCGATAGAAGTTCTCAGCGGGAATTACATGGTCTTGGATAAGATTGACCCGCTCGCGCTCTTTGGCACCCATGCTTGCGTAGTTCTCGCAAGGCGGGGCAATGCGCGGCAGTTTGATGTTGATCAGAGTGGGCAGGCCCATGTGAGCAAGCGTGACATTGATCTCCTCAACCACGATGTCGTATAATACGTTCGCCGTCGAAGGCACATTGCGCCAGCCAGTGGTCATTAACACCACATTGTCGTCATTTTCCCGCGCGCTGGTGAACAGCCGCATCCAATGCGATGCGGGGTCATTTAGCTGACGCGCCAGATAGTCGATCACTAGCCCGGCAAGAAATCGGATGTCCTTTTGGCTGCCGTACTTGGCACGGCTGTAGATGGCGGTCAGCGCGGAGGCGCTTGCACCGCTGCTCATGTCGCGGAAGCCGCCGACGCCGTCGGGCGTCAGGAAGTTCAGAGCATGCCCGCCGAGCACCGAGACATAGCCATCCATATCTATCAGGTCCTGCGCCAGCAAGCCGCAAGAGAACGCGCGCAGGCCACCATTCACATCCTCTGCCCGCGGTCGGGTCACGGCCTCGCAAAAGCGCGCTAGCTGTTCGTCTACAGGCGCCGTAGCGAGGGTTTTCCAGTCACTCGATCGAGTATTCACGGGGTTCAATCCTAGTTTCCGCGCCAAGCGCCGGGCTGAAGTAATTCAGGGGCATGTCGATGCGACGGCGTCCTTCGAAGTAGCTGATCCGCTCCAAGCCCAGCGGCTGAAGTTCATCGACCAGGGCACTGATGCCAGAACCCGCGTCCAGCGGATCGTGGGCGTCGGAGCCTATGGTGAAGGTCGCGCCGTGGGCGATCAGTTGTGACAGCAGGATACGCGACGGATAGTTCCAGACGCCATGGATCTCCCGGGTCGAACCTGGCACCAAGCTCGACTTGCGAATCCCCGAGGCATTCAGTTCGTAGGCTACGCCGTTGCGGGCAAACAATGGTAGCAGCGGCTCCATCCGGCGCAGCAGCGCGTCCTCCGCTACCCCGCGTAGCAGCGTGTCAGCATGCCCGACGGCGTCGAACAGTCCGCATTCCAGTAAGGCGTGCAGATTGGCGAAATAACGGTCGAGAAAGGCCGAGGCGGACAGTCGAGGCAACTCCCAAACCTTGGCCATAGGCTCGCCCTCCAACTCAACGTAGTGGATTGAGCCGATTGCGAAATCCAGCTCGTACCGGGCCAGCAAATCGCGATTGTATGCATCCACACCCGGCATGTAGTCGAACTCCAGTCCGCGCAGGATCCTGATTTGCCCTTTGTACTCCTGTCGCGCCAGCTCGATATCCGCGAAATAGTGCTCCAGTTCTTCCTCCAACAGACGATTTTCACTGTCCACCGGAAATGGCGCGTGGTCGGTGACGGTGAGGATCTTCACCCCGGCGGCTATGGACGCGCGCACCAATTCATCCACCGTACCAACGGCATGCTTGGAATAGAAGGTATGGCTGTGGGAGTCGATCATGCCGGTACCATCCGTTCCAGCAGGCCTTTGTGATTAGCCATCTCCTTGACCAGCCAGTAGGGGTTGTTCACCTTGCGCAGGATCGTATGCACCAGATCGAGGCCGTCGAGACGTGCCAGCAAATCCTTCAGCGGCTGGCTGTACAGCGCCAGAAGCAGGGGCGTCTCGCGTATATGGCTGGCCACCTGCTCCCAACCGATCCGGTCGAAGTGGATATTGCCCAGGCGCTGGTACTCGATGCCGTACAGGTAGACATCACCATTCGGTTTCACAGTCAGGTCCATGCCGTTAGCGTGGGGCGGAGGGTTAAGGCTGCCGAAGGTGAACCGCTTGTTGACCCGGGCTTCAATCGCAGCGATGTAGCCATGCAGGTCCAAGTAACCTGACGGAGTGTCGGCCGCCGGATGGACAAGATTCTTGTAATCGATGCTGAAGC
>JAGWOU010000271.1 GCA_028870815.1 Rhodospirillales bacterium
TGGGCGCGCTCAACCGCGTGCCGGCGGAGGGGGATTCGCGCTCCAACATGCATGCGGGCGGGGTCGCGGAGCCAACGAAGCTGACGGCGCGGGAGCAGGAGATTTGCGCCGCCATCGGCCCGACGTTGAAGGCGCAGGGGCTGTTGTTCACCGGCATCGACGTGATCGGCGATTATCTGACCGAGATTAACGTGACCTCGCCCACCGGGTTGCAGCAGATCGCGCGGTTCGACGGGGTTAATCTCGCCGCCGCCATCTGGGACAAGATAGAGGCGATTCGCGCCGCCGGTTAATCCAGCTTGCGCTGGATTGGATGGTAGGCACGGCCTTGATAGACAAGGCCGGAGCTGGACTGGCCGAGATGGATGGCCTGCACCGCGCAAAAGAACACCGTATGCGTGCCCACATCCACGCTCTGGCTGACTTTGCAGTCAAGGCTGGCGGCAGCGCTTTCCAGCACAGGGGCGCCGGTGGCGAGCCTGATCCAGTCGCCATGGGCGAAGCGCTCGGCCATTGGCAGGTTGCCCTTGCCGGCGAAAATCGGTGAAAGCTCCTCATGCACATGTGTGAGCACGTTCACGCACATGATGCCGCTATTCTTGAAAATTTCATGCAGGCGGCTGGCGCGGTTGATGCAGACCAGCACAGTGGCGGGGTCGTCGGTGACAGAGCAGACGGCCGAGGCGGTCATGCCCGTATCGCCATCCGGCCCTTTGGTGGTGATGATGTTCACCGCGGCCCCCATGCGGGCCATGGCCTCCCGGAAGTCCGATCGGTCGAAGGTGGCAGCGGGCATGGGGTGTGTTTCCTCGGGCACGGGATTTTTTAACCTTTTCCCTTTGGCGGGTGCAAGGCGCGGCCACGTTGCACGGCGGCATCGCCAAACCGGGTCCGCAGCTTGTCGATTGCCTCCTGCCGGGCGCGGCGGCGGGGCGTTGAGGTATCGGCGAGGTCGCCCTGGTCAGCCAGCGCGGCGGCGGCAAGCGGCGACGCACCTATACCGATGAGGCGGAAGCGTGTGCCTTGCGCCTCCCGCGCCAACAGGGGTTGTGCCGCCTCGAACAGGGTTTCCGCGAGCTGGGTGGGGGCGGCGAGGCGCAGGCTGCGGGTGCGCAGCTGGAAATCGGCGGTTTTCAGCTTCAGGACCACCCCGGCGGCGGCCTGGTCCTCCCGGTGCAGGCGCCGGCCAAGCTTTTCGCAGAGCGGCCAGAGTTCGGCCTCCAACGCCGTGCGGTCTGAAATATCTATCGCGAAGGTGGTTTCGGCGCTGATGGACTTGCTCTCCCGCTCCGGGCGCACGGGGCGGTCGTCTTGCAGCCGGGCGCGGGCAACCAGGGCCATGCCTTCATGGCCGAGCCGCGCGGCGGCATGGTCGTCCAGGGCCGCCAACTGGCCGATGGTGACGATGCCGAGCGTTTCCAGCCGCCTGACCTGGGCCGGCCCCACGCCGGGCAGCAGGCTGACTTTTTCCTGCGCCAGCAGCGCCGCTGCTTCCTTGCCCAGAACGATGAAGCCTCGGGGTTTGCCCCGTTCGGCCGCCAGCTTGGCCAGCATGCGGTTGGCGGCGAGGCCGACGGAGATGGTGATGCCAAGCTCGGTCTCGATGCGCCTGGCGAGGCGGGAGAGCACGATGGCGGGTGGGGCGCCATGCAGTGCCGCCGTGCCGGAAAGGTCGAGTGCCGCTTCATCAATGGAAAGCGGCTGCACCAACGGGGTGAGCGCTTCCAGCATGGCCCTGACCTGGCGGGAGACCAGGGCGTATTTGGCCATGTCTGGCCGCAACACCACCGCTTGCGGGCAAAGCTTGCGAGCCTTGAACATCGGCATGGCGGAACGCACGCCATAAAGCCGGGCGATGTAACAGCAGGTGGAGACAACGCCGCGCACGCCGCCGCCGATGATCAGCGGCTTGTCGCGTAGTTCGGGATGATCGCGTTTTTCCACCGCCGCATAGAACGCGTCGCAATCGATATGCGCGATGGCGAGGGTGAGCAATTCCGGGTGGTGGACAACGCGCACGCCACCGCAATTATTGCAGGTGGCACCTTGTACAATCGTATCGCAGTCACGGCAGAGGGCGGGCATTTCAACCCGCCCTTTGCAAGATTATCGTGCTGAGGATTCTCTGATACGCCGCGCTGTCTTTAAAGCGAGCTGTCATCGATAACATAGGCCGACGTCACGCCGCCATCAATCGTATAGGCGGAGCCGGTAATGAAGCTTGCTTCATCAGATGCAAGAAACGCCACAAGATTTGCGATCTCAGAGGGGTCCGCGAGCCGGCCCATCGGCAAATAGCGGCGGCGCAGTTTCCAAGCTTCCTCATCGGCCAGAAACGCCTTCACCAAAGGTGTGGCGGTGGGGCCGGGGCAGATGGCGACGACGCGCAGTTTTTTGCGTGCGTACATGATGGCGAGTTCACGCGTCATCGCCAGCACGCCGCCTTTCGCGGCGGTATAGGCGATTTGCGGAAAGGCCGAGCCGACAAGCGCCACGATGGAGGCGTTGTTGACGATGACGCCATTGCCTGATTCCAAAAGATAAGGAAGCCCGGCCTTGCAGCAGAGAAACACCGAGGTGAGATTGGCCGCGATGGTTTTGTTCCAGGCGGCAAGCGGGGTTTCCACCGGGCCGGTATCGTCGTTCAGGCAGATGCCGGCATTGTTGAATAGCGCATCCAGCCCGCCAAAAGCCATGGCTCCTTCCGCGAACATGGCCGAACAGGCGGCTTCGTCCGTCAGGTCCCCGATGACGGCAACAGCCTTGCCGCCGGCGGAGCGGATGGCGGAGACGGTGGCACCCGCGCCCTCGGTGCTGATATCGGCGCAGATGACACGCGCGCCCTCGGCGGCGCATTTCTCCGCCGTGGCGCGGCCGATGCCGCCGCCAGCACCCGTGATGAAAACCCGTTTACCCGTCAGGCGCATGCGAGGATCGCTTTCAGTTGCGCGGCAAGGGATTCGCCCGGCGCGAATACGCCATCAAAGGCCGCGGTGCCGACGGTGAAACCGTCCGCCCCGGCTTCCGCCAAGGCCGCGATACGCGCGGGGCTGTCCACCCCGCCGGCGCAGATCAAAGGTTTATCATTCAATCCACGCCGCGCCGCGCGCACCAGGGCCAGCGGCTCCGCCTCAATGGCGCGGTAGGCCAGCAGATCAACCCCGGCGCAGCCCATGGACGTGAAGGTGGCGCAATGGGCTTCAATTTCGGCCGCGCTGCCACCAAGCTGGGTGGGGTGGCCGACCGGTGTGCCGGGGAAGGGGTAATACGCGACCCCGCTGCCCGCGAGAATGCCAAGCGTTTCCGCCACCTGGGTGCCGCCCAAAAGCTTGTCTACCCCCAATGCCTTGCCGATGCGGGCGGAATGCAGCGCGGTTGCCGGCGAGGTGGCGACGACTTCCAGGTAAGAGGTGGCGCCGAGCTGCTTGATGCGCGCATGCAGGCTGCGCAGCGTGTCCTCATCCACGCCGATATCCTTGAAGCCGATATGGCGCAGCCCGAGCGGGGCGATATCCTCAAGGACCGCCAAACAATCAGGCACCGTGCGGTCCTGGCGCGTGAGCATGAAGATGAACTCCATGCCCCGATGTTCTCACTGGCTGACCGGCGGGGCAATGACTGTTGGTAAAAATTTCTT
>JAGWOU010000272.1 GCA_028870815.1 Rhodospirillales bacterium
CACGCCGGGGGGCAGGCTGGTCTGGGCACGTTCGATGGCGCCGTTCACCGCCTGCAAATCCGCCTGGGCGTTGGTGGCGGCGGCAAAGCGCAGATCGGTCTCCACCAGCCCGTCGCTGATGGTGCTGCGGACATTCGAGACGCCAGGTAAGCCGAGCAGCACGCCTTCAAGTGGCGTGGCCACCATCGCCTCCATATCCGTGGCGGTGGTGCCGGGCAGATGCACGGTCACGCTCACTTCGGGATAGTTGAAGGCAGGCAGAACCTCCTCGGGGATGTTGAACAGGGCAAATACCCCGTAACCGAGCAAGGCGGCATAGACCATAAGCCACAAAGCCGGGCGGCCGAGCAGGCGGAGCAAAGCGTCTGGCATGGCTTAATCCGGCGGCTGGTATTGGGCGGCGATACCGCGATGGTAGAGCAGAGCGGCATCCTGGACGATGACCTGATCCCCGGCGGTAAGGCCCGCCAGAATGGGCGTTTGCGTGCCTTCGGTAGCACCCGGCATCACCTGCACGGCGTGGTCGCCCTTGGCGTCGTGCAGCATCACCCACCAGCGCCCGTTATCCATCACCAACGCTTCGCTGGGTACCAGCAGGACTGAGCGAGGCGGCAAGGAAAGGCTGAGCGTACCAGCCTCACCCGGCAGTAAACCCGCGCCCGAGAAGGCAAGCACCACCCCGCCATCGGGGAGCGCACCTTGCATGCCACGCAGCGTGACCGGCACGGCGGGCGCGCCATTGGCGGGAACAAACCGTGCGGCCATGCCGGGAGCAAGCGTGGCGGCCTGTGGCCCATAAAGCACCGCCCTCACCCAGGCTCCGGCGGCGGGTTGCACCACCGCCACTTCCTGGCCCGGCTGAAGAGGCGCGCCCGGCCCGGCCTTCAGGCTAAGCACCTGCCCGGCGACCGGGCTTCTCAGGCTGGCCGCGGCATGCAACGCCACAAGATTGGCACGCGCCGAAGAAGCCGCCGCGCTTGCCACCGCCACAGCGGCTTTCGTGGAAAGATGGTCGGCGAATTTGCCTCGTTCCGCCGCCAGGGCGGCATCGGCCGCATTGCTTGCCCCTTGCGCCGTGGCCAGCGCAGCGGCAATCTGCGGCCCGCCAAGCTGCCCTATGGTCTGACCCGGCCGCACGCTTTCGCCCGGCACGACGGAAAGGCTGGTGAGGATACCCGCTTGCAGGGCCGTGATGGTAACGGGGGTGCCCGGCTGCACGGCCGCAAAACCGGAAAGGAGTGGCGATTGTTGCGCAGCCTGCACAGTCATCCAGCCGGCTGGCGCTTGCGCGGTGAGGGCTAGAGCGGCCATAATGAGCCCTAACGGCGCGTATCTTGAACCTCGAGTCATCCGGCCTTGATAGGCCCTCCCGCTGGGCAGAACAGCGCTATTTCGATGATAATTTTATCATTTTCAGCCCTCCATGGAGGGAAAATGCAGTACCGCCCGCATACCTTGCCCAGGCGCGCTCTCGATCTCCGCCCGCCCGCCATGCAGCTCCATAATCGAACGTACGATGGAAAGCCCCAGCCCTGAGCCCTGCGCCGCCTTGTGGCCGCGCGCCGGGTCGGTCTGGTAAAAACGGTCGAACAGCCGGGGTAGATGCTCGGGCGCGATGCCTGGCCCCTGGTCGGAAACGGCGATCTCCACCCCACTGGCCGGGCCGCCCGAGATGGCCAGCACAATCTCTGAGCCCGGCGGCGCGTGGCGCACCGCATTGGCCAGAAGATTGCCCACCGCTTGGCGAAGAAGCAGCGTATCCGCATAGAGCGTGGCGGCTCCCTCGATACGGACATGCAACCCCTTGGGCCGGGACTGAGCCTCATATTGCGCCACCACCCAAACGCAGATCTCGCTGGCCTCGCAACGCTCATGGCGCAGCGCGTGGCTGGGGTTCTCTACCCGCGCCAGAAACAGCAAATTCTCGATGAGCCCGGTGAGGCGCTGGCCGTCCTCCAGCGCGGAAGCGATGGCGGCGCGGTATTCCGCCTCGCTGCGCGGGCGGGTGAGGCAGACTTCAAGGCTGCCATTAAGAGTGGAAAGCGGCGTGCGCAGTTCATGCGCGATATCCGCCGAAAAGCGGGACAGGCGCTCGAAACTGGTTTCAAGATTATCCAGCATCTGGTTGAACACCTGCACCAGACCGGTCAACTCGCGTGGCCATGGCGGGTTCTGCGGAATACGGCGGGAAAGCTGGGCAGGGGTGATACTTTGCGCCACCTTGGCGATGCGCGTGACCGGCGCCAGCGCATGTGCCGCAGCCAGCCGCCCAGCCCCCAGCAAAAGCGGCACCATCAGTACAAAGAACACGGCCAGAGCGCGGTGAAAATCCGTGAGCAGTGCATTGTCCCGCGTAATATCCAGCCCGATTTGCAGCACCACCCCTTGTGGCCCTTGCAAAGGCAGGCTGGTGAGCAGCCAGGAGGTAGTACCGGCTTGATAGGGGGTAAGCGTTAGATTCTGCAGGCTGCGAGCGACGGGAAATAAGCGCGCGGGCAGCATGGTATCCATGCCTGGCGTTTCGCCCACCCGTTTCCCCGTCGCCAGCACCCTGGCCTCGTAGGCGCGGAGCCGGGCACCGTCGGTTTCCTGCAATATCTCCTTGATCAGAGCGTCCGGCGTGCCATCGCCGTCGGTCAGATCATCCTGCAATTCGGCCGCCTTGGCCTGAAGAAAATCCCGGTGGGCGGTGGTGAAATTCTCCTCCAGCTTCCAGTTGGCCAGCACCGCGAACAGCCCCACCGCCAACAGCGCCCCAAGCGTGTAGAGCAACGCAAGACGCCCGCTGATGGAGGCCGGACGGAGGGTGGGAAGCCTCATCGATCCAGCACGTAACCGGTGCCGCGGATGGTGTGCAGCAAGGGCGTTTCAAAGGGCGTATCCAGCTTGGCGCGCAGGCGGCGCACCAGCGCATCCACCGCGTTGGATTGCTGGTCGTAAAACACACCCCATAGCGCTTCGGCGATGAGTGTACGCGAGAGCACCCGCCCCTGGTTGCGCGCCAGCAGCAGCAGCAGCGCGTATTCCTTGGAGGTGAGCCGCAAGCCCTGCCCGGCGCGGGTGACGCGATGCCGCAACGTGTCGATCTCCAGATCCCCCACCGCCACCAGGCCGCCGCCAGGCGCAGCCCTGGGCAACCGCGCCAGATTGCGCAACCGGGCCAGCAACTCCGCGAAGGCGAAAGGCTTGATGAGATAGTCATTGGCGCCGAGATCGAGGCCGCGAACACGGTCCTCCACATGGTCCCGCGCCGTGAGGAACAGCACCGGCGTGACCCGCCCGGCGGCGCGCAAACGCCTCAGCACCTCCCAGCCATCCAGCCCAGGCAGCATCACATCAAGGATAATCGCATCAAACTCACCGCCCAGCGCCAGTGCCAACGCGTCCGCGCCATTACCCACGGCATCCACGGCATGGCCATCCTCACGCAACCCCTTGGTGAGGTAGTCGATTGTTTTTTGTTCGTCCTCGGCGAGTAGAAGCTGCATTGCCCGTTCTCATAGCCCCCATCACACAACCCACATCTATAGTGGCTTTCAAAAATTCGGGAAGAGATGGCAACACAACAATTCACGGCGAACTTCTCGTGCGGCGGCAATACATCAGAGCCGGCACGGGCAAGATTAAATCGCCGA
>JAGWOU010000273.1 GCA_028870815.1 Rhodospirillales bacterium
CAAGGTCGCAAATATCCCGCTTTAAAAGTATGTGATTGGCGTGGGTGAGGGCGTCTTCCAGCGCATTCTCGGAGGCGGCGTAGGTCATCTTGTCGACATTGACGATCTGATGCCCCTCCTGGCGGACCGCCCGCCTGACAACCGCCGAACCAATAAAACCACATCCGCCGGTCAACAGGATTTTCATAGGCACTCCATTCGTATCTTCAGGGTCCAGAACAGTACAATCAGACCTTTTTGCGTCTGGCAACAGGGGACGGGGCAGTCTTTTGTGCACGTGCGAACTGTTGGGTCAGTAGGGTACGATATTCCGCCTGCGCAGCGAGGGCGTCGGCATCCAGGCCTAACAGCCCCGCCGCGACGCCGTGAAGGCGCTCGACCTCCTCAAGATGCGCGGCGCTGTCGAGACGTGCGGTCACGCCGCCATCGTGCCGGCGGTGGGTGTTCAGCGGTTCCGCCACGTAAACCACTGAGCCCGCTTGTTTGGCCAGCAATTCGAGATAGAGCCGCCAGTCGCCCGCGAGCTTCCATGCCTCAAGGTCCGGCACTGCGTTCAGCGCTTTCAGTAGCGCTTCGCGCCGCCATAAAACGGCGCTGACATTGGGAATTAAGTTACGAACATTTAATAGCTTGTTAGCAAAATCAAAGGCTTCCCAGTGGCGCGAGGCCGCAAGGTCCCGCAATCCGGCCTGGAAGTAATAACCCTGGTAGCTGGGCATGGTTTGCTGGCCGGAGGCGTCCACGGCGCGGCTGTCGGTAAAGGCGAGCAAGGGTTGCGCCGTGCGTCCCATCGCCTCGACCAAAGTGTTGAGGAAGGCGGGGTGGGCGGAGTCATCCGCTTCGCATAGCCACACATATTCGCCCTTAGCCTCGGTGGCGGCGCGGCGCCATTGCGCGAAAACCGAGCCGGAATTGCGCTCGTTCACCAATATCCGGATATCCCGCCCGGCCTGCGCCGCAGTGTCGCTGGCCACGGTGAGGCTCGCATCTGTCGAGGCGTCGTCCAGCAGCAGAACTTCCTGAACCGGATAGGTTTGGGCGAAAATGCTAGCAAGACGTTCCGGCAGATAGGAAGCGTATTGGTAATTGAGCACCACCGCGCTGATGCGCTTCAGCCCAGGTGCCGCAAGGCGCAGCAGATCGTCCACATAACGCGGAAAGTCGAAGCGCTGCTCCGCCATCTCCATCAATGCCCGGCGCCGGAGCTTCAGCGCCGCGTGGTCGAGCAGCGATTCAAGCCCGGCCTGATAGTCGTCCATATCCGCATGGCGGGCGACAAAGCCGGCGTCCTCGGCGCGCAGCACTTCCGGTATGCCGCCTGTTTCGTCAAACGCCACGCAGGGCATGCCGCAGGCAAATGCCTCGATCGCCACAGTCGGCAGCGGGTCTTCGCGGGATGTTAAGGCAAGTATGTCGGAGGCCGAGAAATAATCGGCGACTTTGTCGGTGAACGGAATATGCGTGAAGGCACCCTGACCGTGCAGCCATGCCATTTCGGGTTCGAGATATGTTTTCAGTTTGGGATCCGTATTGCCAACCCAAAGGAAATGCACGTCTTGGCGTTTGGCGCGAATGCGCCTGGCCAGTTGCAGGAACAGATCAAATCCTTTGCGGATGTCGGCGAATCCGCCGCCGAGAATGACGAAATCCGTTTCGCTCAGGCCCAGCTCGGTGCGGATACGCGCGCGGGCCAGCGGGTTGAAGTTCATGCGCTGGTAATTGCCCTGGGGCAGGATCACCTCGTTGCTGCCGTCCAACCCCACGGCGGTGCGGAATTTCTCTGCCGCGTAAGCGGAGGAAAAGATCAGCTTGCGCGCCGCAGCACCGCCCAGCCGCGCCTGGATTTCGAAATTATATTCCTTCAACAGTTGCGGCAGTTCATGGATCAGCAGCACAGATTCGATGTTGCGCAACTCCGCCCACGGCACTACGCGCGCGGATGCGGCGGAGTTGACGATGGCATGGCGAAGCCCCATGCGCCGGTATTGGTCCAGATGGTTGCCGATGATGGTTTTGTCGTAAGCGATGGTGACATCAGACACCTCGTAATACTGCGCCAGCAGCGGTCCGACGCCGAGCAGCAGCAGATGCACCTTCAGCCCCCATTGGTGCTTGAGCTGCCTGGCGATGTTCAGCAGCAGAATTTGCGCGCCATGGGTGTGGGCGTCGTGCCCCACCAGCAGAATGCCGGCGGCGAAGTCCGCCGCGTCATGCTCGCAAATGGCGCGGGCGGTGGCGTTAAGGAAGGCCGCACCCGCGTGGATGTCCGGCTCTAGAAACGCGCCTTCGGCCCATTCGTTCCAGGCGTTCACGCAGATGATCCGCTGGCCGTAGAATGGATGGTCGGCGGCGTAGCGTATGAGTTTTTCCAGCCAGTCTTGATATATTGCTGGCGTTACGTTGTGCAGGGCAAGCCCCTTGCCCTCGCGGCGGGGGTCGTTGTCCCAGCCTGGCAGGATGGTTTTGATGAGCGGGTAATCCGGCACCGGCAGTTTCAGGGATGTTTCGGCCAGTGCCCCGTAATCATGCACCGTGGCGGAGAAATCCGGGTCCAAGAGGTCCAGCGTGTCGTTGATCCGCGGTGTCGCTTGGCTGAGCTTATGCGGTGGGAACTCCACCGCGCCATCCAGCCCGTAGGGGGTAGGGTCGTAATCATCGCCCATGCTCTGCGCCATGACGATAAGTGGGCGTTCATTGTGGTTGCGCTCGAATAGCCTGCGCCATTGCTGCAACCGTGCCACCGCATCAGGGATTAAGTTGGCGCGGTAGATCATCAGCAGCGGACGGCCTTCCACGCGGATATAGCGGGCATCCGCGAACAGCCGGGCGAAGTTCGCGACCAGCGCCTCGTCGTCTTCCGTCAAATATTCCTGGGCGATGAGCACCTCGCGCTCCAGCCCGTCCCAGCGGCGGGTCCAGTTCTCATTGGCCCACATGGCGCAGAAGGAAAAATCGAGGCTTTTATCCGCCAGGAACTGCTCCAGCGGCTTTTCAAGCAGCCGGTGGCGGTTGAACCAGTAGGTATAGAAAACGAAGCCTGAAAGCCCGGCGGCTTTTGCCATTTCCACTTGGCGCTTCAGCGTTGAAGGATCGTCCAGCGAATAATGGCCGAGGTCGCGTGGCACACGCGGCTGCACATGGCCCACAAAGCGGGGCATGGCGCGGGCAAGGTTTGTCCAATCCGTGAAGCCTTTGCCCCACCAGGAATCGTTTTCCGCAACCCTGTGGAATTGCGGCAGGTAGTATGCCAGCAGCATCGCCTTGCGGATGGCGTGGGGCGGGGCGGGGCTGAATTCCTCGAAGAACGGCGCCGGGCGCGTGGAACGGCGGATGGCGGCGGGGATTAGCCCCTCCTGTTCCGGCCGCTTGGGTAGGAACACCCCGCCTTCCATGTTGGCAAGGTAATGCAGCAGTGGATTTTGCCCGTTCAGATATTTTCCGTACCGGCCCAAATAGAATTTGATGTCGAATTCCGGCGAGGGGTCGCGTTCTTCTGCAACGCCGAAGGCTAGAAAATGCTCGAACGGGTCGGTGCCGCTTTGCGCAACGTCGCGGTACTGGTCCAGATACCAGGCTGCGTCGAACATCGGCACGGGATTTACCTGGCCGGAGCGGTAACGCCCCAGGTAATA
>JAGWOU010000274.1 GCA_028870815.1 Rhodospirillales bacterium
CTCTTGCGGCAGGTCGCCATGGCAACGGCACCGTCATTATCCTGCATCAGCTGGCCCCAGGCGACGGCCTCGGCCGGCCCGGCCTTCATGGCAACCGAGATCAGATGGGAGGCAACCTCGCCCTGAAACCGCCCGGCATTCAGCCCGGCAGCGTAGGTGAAGAGGCAGGGGATCGCACCCAGCGCCAGCACCGCGACCGCCCAGATACCGAGGGTTTTGTATTTCACCGTCTTACCGTGCTGATACACGGCATAGCGCACACTGTCCGCGAGCTTCGGCGTCAGCTGCTCGACGATGTCAGCTTGCTTGGTCTGCAGCACCGCCTCGGCTTGCTGGACGGCCAGCGCCGTCTTCTTGAGGGTGTCATGGTATTCGCGGTCCAGCCGGTCGCTGGCATCGTGGAAATAGCGCACGGCCTGGTTATGCAGGCGCCATTGCAGGCGCAGCGAGGAGGATAGGACCTTAATCAGCGGCAATACCGGGTCGTTTTTGAGCCCGGTGACCTGAATGAGCCGCTCCAGCTCCTCCTGCATCTGGGCGATCTCGCGGCCAAGGATTTCGCTATAGCGCCGCAGGTCGAGATCTTCCCGTGGCTCGTTCACGGCAGCCATGAGCTGATCCCCGCAAAATTGCTGTCTATGGCCTCCAGCCAAAGCCTGACCCGGGCCCGGTCGAACGGCCCGAGCGGTGTGTCGGCCCGGCCGATCTTGCCCGCGACGGCATCGTGGAATTTCAGCCGGCGGATCTCCACTTGCTGGGCGGCGAATAGCTTTGGCATGAATACCGGCACGGCCCCTTCGCCAATCGAGCGGCGGACGACGCTATGCCGCAAAATGCGCGCGAAGCCTGTATCGCGGGTCTCTCCGACATCCATCATGGCCTCGTTCAAAATGATGGACGAGGCAGTCGGCTTGAACCCGAGCCGCTGTAAGGTGGCCAGGGGCGATAAATCCTCTTCTTGCGGTCCCACCGTATGGAACAGCACCACCGCGAAACCCTGGTCTTCGAACAAGGCAACCAGATCGGGCAATTCGACAGCGAGGCGGCGCAGCGTGGTATCGCCGCCGCCCAGATCGACCAGCGCCGATATTTTCTGAGCCAGGCTATGCTGTAACAGGCGATCCAGCCATTTCAGGGACAGGCTGGGGTCGGCGGTCTCCGGGGGGCGGGCCACTTTGTCGATATAGCGGGAGAAGGTGTCGTTGGTCGTGTCCAGATCCGCCATTAGCAGAGGCGTGCCGTTCATCAGGGTTTTCTCGGCCAGCCAGCGTATGCCGGTGGTCTTGCCGGTTTTGCCTCGCCCCACCCAGAAAATGACTTTGTGCCGCCCGCTTAAATCGATGCCGGTCAAAGGCGTTGGGCTGGCAGCGGGTACCGCCGGGCTGGCAGCGGTGCCCAACTCCATCTCCGGTGGGGCGGCGTCTTCATCCGGCCTGAAGGTAAATTCCGGCGGTGTGGTACCTGAGGTGGGTGCACGTCCGCCAGTCGCATTGGGAAAGCGTAGCAATTCCGGGGTATTGTCTTTCGGTTCAGGCATTGTTTGGCTCCATTCTGGGGAAAGGATGACTGAGGCTTATGGCGGCGACTTTTTGCCGAGCAGGCGCGCCATGACCTCGTCGTAGGTTGAGAGGGGCGGCCGGATGAGGGGCTTTGCCGGTTCAGCCGGCGGCGGCGCGTAAGCCTCGGGGGATTCAGTTTCCCAATCGATAAAGCGCGCCGGCTGAAATTCGACGGTGTCTGAAGCATCGGGCGGATCTGATTGGCCACCTTGCGCCACAACCGGTGCCGCTTCCGGCACCGGCACCGGCACCGGCACCGGCGCCGCAAACGCCGTCTCTGCCTGCTGCGCCGAACTCTGCGGCGGTCCGGTGGCGGTCTTGCGCTGGTAGCCTTTCAGGGGGCGGCGGGCGCGATAGACCTCGCTTTGCAGCCAGTCGGCATCCCATGCTTTGCCAGTGCGGTAGGTAACGCCGACCAGCGTCATCGCGCGTGCGATTGCAGCCCAGGACCAATCACCATGCACAAGCTCCAACAACGTGCCGTAATGTTGGCGCAGCCAGGGCCGCACGACATCGCCCTGCCGCCAGAGCGGGCGGAGCATTTCCGCCAAGCTTTCGATCTCGGCCTCGGTGTGAATGCGTTTGCGCGACATGAACACGGGCTTTCAAAAATAGCGGCATGGAGTTTCACTATTTTTGACCAGGCGCGCAATCTTCCGAATCGGAATCTTGACAAGCGCTGAGCTTGTGTCCCAGCCCAATCCAAAGCCTTTTCCTGTGCTGATTCCTAGGCTTGTTCCTGATCTCAAAACTGAGCTCAATTCTAATCTCATTCCCACGCTCAATCCTGATCTCTAATCTCGCAGGTCCCGTGTGGTAATATCTTATGCGGCTACAACAGACCAAGGAATGCTAGCGCATGCGGAAATAGCGATGCCAAGTGGTATAAATAACTTTCATAATCTAGATTTTTTGGTTATCTCTGCCGTCGCCAGGACTATTTTAATGTTGGTTGAACCTGGGTTTTAAGCTCGATCATATTTTTTGCGCTGGCTAAGATAAGTGCGTTAGCCTAGTCCTAGCATATCGATGGACGCCAGTTATACAGGCCCCCCTGAAACTAACCGCCGCCGCGGAAAATACGATACGCACTGTTATAAAAAGATCACTTGCGAACATATAAGCAGACGTTAAGGCTAAGCTACAATGACCGGCTTTAAAATCCTGCTTATAGAAGATGATCACCAGGCTGCCGCGCTTGTTTGTCAAGCTCTCACCCTTAAGGCGTATCAGGTGACAACGGTTGCAACGGCACATGCCGGGCTGTTGCGGGCGAGCGTTGACCCCTGGGACTTGCTGATTGTCGACCGGATGTTGCCGGGATATGATGGTCTAAAGCTTGTGCAGGCCTTACGCAAAGTCCGCGTCGAGGTGCCGGTGCTGTTTCTCACCGCGCTCGATGGTATCGACGACAGGGTAGGGGGGCTGCGTGCCGGTGGCGACGATTACTTGATAAAGCCCTTCGCCTTTGCGGAACTTTGCGCACGTGTTGAGGCTCTGATTCGCCGTTGCCCAGCACCATCAAGGCGCTCTACTTTGTCGTATGCTGATATATGGCTCGATCGTCGTAAGCAGATCGTCACACGTGCCGGCCAGGCAATTTCTCTAACACAGATCGAATTCAAAATTCTTGAAGCACTTTTGCTCAACCAGGGGAAAGTAACGACCCACAAAATGCTACTCGAAAAAGTTTGGGATTATAGTTTTGACCCAGGAACGAGTGTTGTGGCGAGCCACGTATCGCGCCTGCGCGTCAAGATCGAATCCAATTTTTCTACTAAGATATTATATACGTTACGTGGTGTCGGATACCGATTGGGTATCAATGCGAATTGAACGACACCCTGGAGGCGTAGCGCAGGCGCGATCGCCAAGCCTAATCCGCACAACCAGTTTCCGGCTTGCTGCTTGTGGTGCAATTTTGGCATCCCTCGGCGCGGGCCTTGTTTTCGTGATCATCTATTATGGCACCGCTGGAGCAATGGTCCGCACGCTTGACCGTCAAATCAGGAACGAAGTTGGAGAAATTGAGGATCCCGGAAAAACATTTCGTA
>JAGWOU010000275.1 GCA_028870815.1 Rhodospirillales bacterium
GCCCATGGTTGCCGTTCCCACGGCTGGGCTCATTTCTCGAGAGCCGTCATTCCTGAGGAAATGATTTTTCTGAAACTCAAGAGATTTTCGGGAATGAGGCCGAAAGCAAAACGCCCGCTCTACGGCGATGCCGGAGCGGGCGCTTCGTATAGGGAGCGGGATTCGAACCCGCGATACCTTGCGGTATTACCGCTTATCAGGCGGCTGCCTTCGGCCTCTCAGCCACCCCTCCACAAGGAGGCATTGATATGGGGAGGGGCAACGCGACTTTCAAGATGCCCGCAGGTTCGCATAACTCAAGAATTATGCACCGTGCGGTGTGGCCGCTTTCGACCCGGAAAGGCTAATTCAACGGGAAACACCTCTTAAGGATATTTTCTTGAAATCCGTATAGGGTGGCATTTTTATTGCATAATGCTCCCATATAATTTTCTCTGTGGCGGTATCAGAAATCAAGCTATAATGATCGAGATGCGCCCTCGCAGTCAGTCCCAGCGGGTTTAAGGAGAGATATTTTGCTGTTTCATACGATGGTAGGATCAAACGACATCGAGCGGTCTAAGCAGTTCTACAATGCGCTGCTCGGTATGCTGGGTGTAGGCGAGGCGGCGATCAACATGGCGGGCAGCGGTCATACTCGACTTTTCTACCGCAATGACCGGGGCACAAATTTCATCGTGACAGAACCGATCAATAATGAGCCTGCGACATCAGCTAACGGCAGCACCGTCGCTTTCTCATGCAACTCACCTGAACAGGTTCGCCGGTTCCACGACGTAGCGGTCGCCAACGGCGGCACCTCGATCGAAGACGGACCGGGGCCACGCGAGTCAGCGATGGGGACGATACATTTGACGTATGTTCGCGACCCTGACGGCAACAAGCTATGCGGTATATATATTCCTTCGTGATTTTCGGCCGGCGGAATCCTTCCCACAAACGAAGGACTGGTGGGAAGGCTGCCACCTAGCTGAGCGGCACGTCGGCAGCAGGTGCCGCTTTCCCAGAACCCGTTCCCAAATCATGTTGCCTGAGATGGCCCGACACATGTCGAGTTAGGGGAATGCTCGAACATCGAGATAGTCGCCAATTTCAATCGCACCTATGTGTGCTCACCACCAGAAGCTAACATAGTCGTGCATAACTCAAGATTTTCGCAAAGGTGAGGCTTAGGATACAGACCGCTAGCACCCAATAATTCAGTGTGTCTGGCGCTACTTAGCAATCCCATTCTGTTGGGAAGCTAAGTTGATTATTGTGCGATCTCCCTTCACGCGGAATTTGGCGCCGTCCCGAGTGGTCACAACTGCTTTACGAAAATAGAAAAGCGGCCGGTTGAGGAACCGAAATTCCTTCTTGATGCCATGCATCTGTTTCACAAATTCTGAGGCCTCGCTCAGATAGAACGTCTCGCTGCTGCGGGGCTCAATTTTAACAGGGTAATGTTTTGGAGGAAGAACACCTCGTATGCCCGATAGGTCGATCGGCAATATCAATCTATCGTCGGGGAAAAAGCGTAGCTTCCACCTCAAAAAGCCAACCGACACTTCCAGGGGCAAGTTTCCAACATTGACAATGCTGACGGTCACAAATGTTGGCCGTTCCGGAAGAGATGCATGCAGCAAGGCCGCGACCTCAAAACTTGCCATCAACCGAGTCCGGTTGGCTACAGTGGCACGATAAGCCAGCCACAGAGACACCACCACAGCCGCAAAAGTGCTTACTGCTCCATGTGCGCTGATCGTATATTGATGGGCTTTGCAATAAGCCTCAATCCCCGTTGCAGCCATTACCCGTCACTCCTTTCCCGCCTCGTCCTAATTGCCCCAATAAAGCCAGTCGAGTTCGAAATGCTATCCAAACCCCAAGGCTTTCCGGAACTGGTATTGCAGGCGGCCGAAAGTGAGATAAGGTGAGGACCTCACGATGCGGGATGGAGCCGGACAATGGCGGCAGAGAAATCACTCCGAGAGCAGGCGATTGGCGTCATCGATGAATACCTGAAGGCCGCCGAAATCTGCATCAAGACCACGAAGCCGGGTGACGGCATTTTGGGATACCCTGCCGTTCTGCTGCTACTGTGCGCAACGGACGCTATAGGCCATGGAGTGCTAGCGGACAACGGAGAGTTTACCCGATTGGACGTGCTTGCCGAGCCGTTTTTCGGTCCAGCATTGACCTCTGATCAAGCGCGGAATGTCAAGAACTGGTATCGGCACTTGCTTGCTCATACCGGCACGATGGCCCTAGGTGTCCATCTGGAGCCGGATGCAATGGGGCTGCCGTTCGAGTTCGACGCCACGGGCGCGCCAATTCTTATCCGCGTCGGCAAACTCCATGCGATCGTGAGCGATGCATGGGGGAATGTGAACAAGGCAACATTCAACCCGCCGAGTGCGAATAACAAGCGACCTGACCCAGCCGCGCTTCCGCCAGGGTGGATTTCAAGCCTCAGCCCCGCTGCTTCCGGTGTTGTCTCGCTGCCCGGCTTCGCCCCAGGGAGAACGCCTTAGCTCCATGGCATGGCGGCATTCGTACCGCTGAGCATCGAGGCGGACTAGTCTTCCGCTAAATGAGGAGCATTCATCGGTCAAAATTATACAAACTCAGAAAATATCGGTAATATCAATTATTTACGAATTGGAAAAGATGTGACCGAAACACTGAAAACACTTGTCCTGACCATGTTCGGTCTACGAATTCAATGATTTCGTACGGTCAATGCGGATTTTAAGCCTAATGTCCGCTAACTCCGCTGTTTTAATGCGAAGCGGCCCTTCCGCTCCCGGCCCCTTCCGGCCACGGGACCAGATACGCGGCATCCTAAAGCCGATCATCCGGGTAGGCCGTCCTGGCTAGCCCAGCCCCACCCAAAAAAGGACTCGACTCGAGACCGTGTTCTGTGTTTGTTCTCTCCCCTCTACCGAGAGGCATGGCTATGGCGGACGCAACATATACAGGCGGGAACACAACAGGCTTTGCCAGCCCTGCCGGTGATTATCTCGAGGGGCGCATAGATCTCTCAGAGGCTTTGGACCTGCGCCGCCCGTCTCGATACCCGGTCCGCATCGCTGGCGATGCCTTAACCTCGAGCGGGATCTTGCCGGGCGACATCATGGTGGTGGATGCGGCCCTTCCTCCGGCACCTGGGCGTCTGGCGGTGGTGATGATGGATGGCCGCACCATGATCGGCCAATTGGCTTTGCGCCGGGGCGTGTGGTGGCTGCAATCGAACAAGGAAGATTGCCAGCCCCTCCATATCAAGGGTGATGATACCGAGATCTGGGCCATTGCCGTGGCCTTGGTACGCACGGACCTCTAAGCCATGCCCGTCTTTGGTCTGATCGACGGCAATAGCTTCTATTGTTCGGCCGAGCGTGCATTTGCGCCAGCGCTCCGGGGTGTACCGCTGGTCGTACTCAGCAATAATGACGGCTGCGCGATCGCCAGGACCTCGGAGGCCAAGGAACTGGGGATCAAAATGGGCGAGCCCTGGCACCTCGCCCGGCTTCGCCCTGAGGGCAAGGCGGTGCAATGGCGGTCCAGTAATTACGCGCTGTACGCCGATATGAGCCGGCGCATGTATGAGGTGCTTTT
>JAGWOU010000276.1 GCA_028870815.1 Rhodospirillales bacterium
GTGGTACCAAGCGGCGCTGAGGGCGTTGCGGGGCCGATCCCTGCCGGTAATACAGAATGTGAATACGCCCATCGCCCCGTTGATGGACCCGGTATTCAGCGCCTATGTGTTCGTAAGCCAATACGTATTCGACCGGTTTGGCACGGCAGCCAAAGCCAGCGGCGCCACCGTGAAGGTTATCCATCCGGGCATTGATCTCAAACTGTTTGAAAGCCAGAGCGCCACACCGGATGCGCAAAACGCCATTGGCATGGTGTACAGACTTGAACAAGACAAACTGAACGAGGCAAGCATTGAGTTGCTGATCGAAGTGGTGAAGCGCCGGCCGCACACCCGCGCCTATGTGGTGGGCGGAGGAAGCTTGTTGCAGCCATACCTAGAACGCACAGAGCAAGCGGGCGTGCGGGAGAATTTTCGTTTCACCGGCTACGTGCCTTATGAAGACCTGCCACGGTGGTATGAACAGTTCAGGATTTTTGTCGCTCCTGTGTGGAAGGAAAGTTTTGGCCAGGTGGCACCTTTTGCCATGAGCAAGGGTTGCGCTGTCACCGGCTATGATATCGGCGCGCTGGCGGAAATTCTGGGTAGCCATGATACGCTTGGCCGAGACACCGAGGAGACCGCCAGCATCATTCTTGAACTACTGGATAATCCAGATCGATTGACGCGCATGGGTAAAGAAAACCATCTCCGCGCGCAGGCTTTGTTCGGCTTGCCCAAAATGATCGAGCACTACGCAGCAGTTTATGACGCGCTGACAAAAAAATGAACGCCGTGCTACACGCCATGAAAAATTCGCGCTTTGATTTCGTGCTGCTAGTGACATTGGTCTTAGCTTTCGCTTCGTTTAATGCCTTGTGGCTTTGGCATTTTCAGCGCGGGCAATTGCTAGATATAGACGAAGCAGGGTATATCGGCTTTGCGGTGGCGGATTACCAAAGCTTGGCCCATGGTGGAATCCTCGCTTTTATCCGAACCGTGGAAGCCCCCAGCATCCAAGCACCGCTGACCACTCTGCTGGCGGGTTTAGCGTTTGCTTTTACGGGTGTGCATATATTGTCGGCATTCGGCGTGGTTGTACTAGCAGGTGCCGGCTGCGTGGCGGCAGCTTTTTTCCTCGCCCGAGCTTTTGGAATGGGCCGATTATCCTTGGCACCCGCTTTGCTGGTGGCAAGCTGCCCTCTTATCCTGAATTTCAGCCGAGATTTCCAATTTTCAATACCGACAACGTTCGTGGTCACGGCATCCCTCGCTTGCCTAGCAAACTCTCAACGCATGACACGTCCGGGCTGGAGCGTGCTGTACGGAGTTTTCCTTGGATTGATGCCGCTATCACGGACTATGACACTGGCTTTTATCCCTGCCCTGCTGGCTGGAACACTAGTTTACGTCTATGCTGAAGGTTTGACACGGTGGCGCTGGAAAACTCTATGGCTCACGGTTTCATCACTTACGGCTCTGCTTGTCGCACTTTCTTGGCTAGGGCCAAACGGAAAATATGTTTTCCACTATCTTACCAGCTACGGCTACGGAAGCCATGCTGCGGAATATGACCACGGCGAGTTGGGGATCGGGCTTTTATCTCTTATTTTTACCTTTAAGATGTTAGGCGAATATGTCTGCCTGCCGCAATTTCTTTTCATTGTAGTTGCTTTTGTGATGGGAGTGTTTCTCCTGATTCGGGTTAGCGCAAAGAATGGCTTGATTTACGCAGGCGCTGCTTTGCTGCGCACTCCCGCAATACCGGCCGTGGCCTTCATAAGTGGGGTGGTGTTAGCGTTGTCTTCAACCGCCAATAAAGGCAATGGATTTATAGCGCCTGCGGTTCCGGCTATGCTAGTGCTCGCCTGTATGTTGCTGCAGCGTGCGTGTCTGACATCTTTTTCTCGAGCACTATATATTACGGCGGTGGCGTTGGTGGCGGCCTTCGGCGTTGTCCCAGCTTCTGGACTGTCCGAATTGACCCAGCCGATACGAGTGACGCTCCCTGTTTTTGGTAACTTCAAACTTACCTCTCCTGCAGCCCATGTGCGCAATTATGTGATGAACGACCAATCTCCGAAGGCAAATGAAATCTGGCCCATGCCGACAGCTAAAAGCCAACAATATGTGAATAGCTTTAAGGCCGCCGCCGAATATCTTCATGGTAACTCCGCCGCTATCGGATTCAGAGGCCTTCTGTTCAATGTGAATGAAATTATTCTCTATCAGGAGATGCAGGATATCCCGAGATCTCCTGCACTTTTCCAGATCGACCCTGTCGCCGTAGCGGCAACGCGTGCCGGCGTATCCAGTTGGCTGACAAAAGGGCCGCTGGCGTCAGTCTGCTATCTTGTTCTTTCAAACGATGTCGCCCATCAGTTTCCGCCAGCTATTCCATCCTCCGTAGTGGAAGAGGGAGCACAAGACGCAAAATTCAATTCGAGCGACACAACTTGGACACTGCCGGACGGTGAGATATTCACCGTTTGGCAACGTGCAGATTGCAAATAAGTGCCCGTAAATTACGACCGAGCAATCCCTGGCAATTTTATGCTAGCATAATTAGGCATAAACAGATCGCGAGGAACGCCACGCATGCAACCATCCCCTGAAGCGCCGCTTGCCTGGCTGTATGCGCCACAACCGCTGCCCGACATGGGCACCCATGCCGAGGCGGCTTCCATCATCATGCGCACTAAAGACCGGGCGCTGCTGCTGCCACGCGCCTTGCAGAGCGTATTGGCGCAGAGCTTCACCGATTGGCGGCTTTACCTCGTGAACGACGGTGGCGATGCCGCCACGCTGGAGGAGGTGCTGGCGCCATTTCGCGACGCATTCGGCGGCAGGCTGTCGGTTCTCCATCATCCCACGTCGCTTGGCATGGAAGCGGCTTCCAATGCAGGGCTGAAGGCAGCTTCAGGACGCTACTTCGCGATCCATGACGACGACGATCGCTGGCATGCGGCATTCCTCACTCGCACGATCGCGTTTCTCGAAGCACCCGAGAATGCACCCTATATCGGTGTCGCCACCGGCTGCGACGTTGTGCAGGAGCGTATCGAGAGCGGGCACGTCGAAACCGTGGCGCAATTCCCTTGGGCTTATTTCCGCCCGCCTATTAGTTACAGCGCGATGATCGAGCGGAACCAGATACCGCCGATAGCGTTGTTGCTACGCCGCGCCCTGCTTTCGCGCATCGGCGGTTATAACGAGGCATTGCCAGTACTAGGAGATTGGGAATTCATTCTGCGGGCGTTAGCCGCCGGGGATGTTGGCGCGCTGGAGGACAGGCTGGCGTTTTATCATCATCGGCTCAAGGCCGACATGCCCGTTTACGCCAATAGCGTAACAGGAGGGCTGAACATCCATAGCGAAACACGAGCCCGGATGGGTAACCACATAATCCGCGATGCCTTGCAGCAGCAGCCAGCATTACTAGGCGTTCTGTGGCCTGTGCTGCAAGCCTTGGAAGCTGAAAGCACCGCCCGTGCCACTGCCCATGCCGAGCTACTGCAGCGGCTGGAGGCTCAGGATGTCGAATTGCAAGCCATAAGGCTTGCGACGGAGCCACAGCGCAAGATTTTC
>JAGWOU010000277.1 GCA_028870815.1 Rhodospirillales bacterium
TCCATGATGCCTGGCTGCGCCGGCAACTGATCGATATCGGCGAGGTGATGGTGAATGACGCCTTCGCCTCGGAAGCCGAGCTGGACGGCAAGGCGCAGATCGAGCGCTCCGAGCAGGCCTTGTTCAACCTCGCCACCAAGGGCGGCGCCGAAGGCAAGGGGATCTCCTTTCACGACGCGCTGGTCGCGGCGATCGAGCTGGCGGAAAAGGCGTTCCGTAATCAGGGCTCGGTCTCCGGCCTGGATACCGGCCTGCGGGATTTGAACAAGCGCACCGGTGGTCTGCATAAGTCGGACTTGGTGATTCTCGCCGGGCGCCCCGGCATGGGCAAGACCGCTCTGGTGACCAAGATTGCCTTCGGGGCCGCCAAGGCGATGCTGAATAATGCCCGGGCCGAGAACCCGAACGCCATGGCCAATCAATGCGTGGCGATCTTTTCGCTGGAAATGAGCGCGGACCAGCTGGCCACCCGTCTTCTGGCCGAGCAGGCGCGGGTTTCGGGCGACAAGATCCGGCGTGGCGAGATCTCGACCAAGGATTTCGACACCTTCGTGCGGGTCAGCCGGGAGATCGCGGACGTGCCGTTGGTGATCGACGATACCACGGCGATCACCCTCTCCGCCTTGCGCACCCGTTGCCGGCGCTTGCAGCGTACCCAGGGGCTGGGGCTGGTGATCGTGGATTATTTGCAGCTGATGCGCCCGGCGCTGGGCACCCGCCCGGAAAGCCGCGTGCTGGAGATCAGCCAGATCACCCAGGGGCTGAAGGCCATCGCGAAGGAATTGGCGGTGCCGGTGATCGCGCTCTCCCAGCTCTCGCGTTCTGTTGAATCCCGCGATGATAAGCGCCCGCAGCTTTCGGATCTTCGTGAATCCGGCTCCATCGAGCAGGATGCGGACATGGTGATGTTCGTGTACCGTGACGAATATTACCTCGCCCAGCGCGAGCCGAAGGTCACGAGTTTTGAGCGCGACGACAAGTTTCAGGAAGCGCATGAGAAATGGAAGGCGGATATGCAGACCGTCTATCAGAAGGCCGAGCTGATCATTGCCAAGCAGCGCCACGGCCCCACGGGTAAGATCGACCTGTTCTTCGAGGGCGAGTTCACCCGCTTTGCCGATCTAGACACGTTTCATGAATGACCTGACGCTTTGACCGCGTTTCTCGACATCGACCTTGGCGCGATTGCCGATAACTGGCGTTTACTCGCCGGGTTGAACCAAGGCGAGACCGCTGCCGTGGTGAAGGCCGATGCCTATGGGCTGGGGGCGGTGCAGGTGGTGCCGGTGCTGGCCGAGGCGGGGTGTAAAACCTTCTTCACCGCGCATCTGGCGGAGGCAGTGGCATTGCGGCCGTTATTGCCCGGCGCGCGGATTTTGGCGCTGAACGGGCTGGAGCCGCATGCGGCGGCGGATTTCATCGCGCATGACATTATGCCGGTGCTCTGCTCGCTGGAGGAAATCGCGCTCTGGCGCGCGGCCGCGGTGCGGCTGGAGCGCAAATTGCCTGCCTTTCTGCATCTGGAAACCGGGCTGAACCGCTTGGCTTTGCCAGCACAAGCGTGCGCGGCGTTGCGCGACGACCGCGCGCTGCTGGAAGGCATCGCCGTGGATACGGTGATGACGCATCTCATCGCCGGGGAGGCGCCGGAGGATGAGCGCAACCAGCGGCAGCTTGCCGCGTTTCTGGCGATGGCGGCGGCGTTTCCGGGGGCGAAGCGCAGCATCGCCAATTCGCCGGGGTCTTTCCTTGGGGCGGATTTCCACTTCGACCTTACCCGCCCCGGTGCTGCTTTGTATGGGTTGAACACCAGCCTAGCCCAACCGCGCCCCATGCTGCCCGTGGTGCGGCTGAGCGCGCCGATCCTGCAAATCCGTGATCTCGCGCCTGGTGAGAGCGTGGGTTATGGCGGGTTATGGACCGCCCAGCGCCCCAGCCGGATCGCGACCTTGGGCGTGGGTTATGCCGATGGGCTGCACCGCTCGCATACCAACCGCAGCACCGCTGTTTTTGACGATACCCCCGTTCCCCTGGTAGGCCGGGTCTCAATGGATCTCGTCACTTTCGATGTCACCGATGTGCCGGCCAACCCCGGCGACATGCTGGTTCTGCTTGATACGCGGCATGGCGCGGATGAGCTGGCGCAGGAAGCCGGAACCATCGGCTATGAAATCCTCACCTCTTTGGGGCGCCGCTATAAGCGGCGGTATATCGGCGCATGAAGTTTATTGATGCGGTGGCCTGGCTGGGGGCTAGTGTGCTGGCGCTTGTCGAGTATCTCGGCGAGCTGGCGATTTTCGCCGTCTCCGGCATTTCTCATGCATTCCGTCCGCCCTGGTATCCGCGCCAGCTTGGCCGGGCGTTCATGGAGATCGGGTATTTTTCCCTGCCGGTGGTGGCACTCACCGCGTTGTTTACCGGCATGGTGCTGGCCTTGCAGTCTTATACCGGCTTTTCCCGCTTTGGGGCGGAAAGCGCCATCGCCTCGGTGGTGGTGCTCTCGGTCACGCGTGAATTGGGGCCGGTGCTGGCGGGGCTGATGGTCTCTGGCCGCGCCGGTGCGGCCATGGCCGCCGAGCTGGGCACCATGCGCGTGACCGACCAAATCGACGCGCTTTCCACGCTTTCGACAGACCCGATGAAATATCTCGTTGCCCCCCGGTTACTGGCGGGTGCGATCGCCGTGCCGCTGTTGGTGGTGCTGGCGGATATTCTGGGCGTGATGGGCGGGTATCTGGTGGGTGTTTACAAGCTGGGCTTTTCCTCCGGCGGTTATCTCACCAGCACTTTCTCCAACCTCGAAGCGCAGGACGTGATCTCCGGCCTCATCAAGGCGGCGGTGTTCGGTTTTGTCATCGCGCTGATGGGCTGCTTCAACGGCTACCGCTCGCGCGGCGGCGCGCAGGGTGTGGGCTCGGCCACCACCGCGGCGGTGGTTTCAGCCTCCATCCTCATCCTGGCGCTGGACTATGTTCTCACTCAGGTGCTGTTCGTCAAATGAGCGACCTGAAAATCCGCATCCGGGGTTTGAAGAAGCATTTCGGCCCGAAAAAGGTGCTGGACGGCATCGACCTCGATATCGAAACCGGCACGGGTTTGGTTGTTATCGGCGGATCGGGCACCGGCAAATCCGTTCTGCTGAAATCCGTTCTCGGCCTTGTCACGCCCGATGAGGGCAGCATCGAGATCGACGGGGTGGACGTGCTGAAAGCCCCGGCGCGCGAGGCCCGCGCCCTGCGCCAGCAGATCGGCATGTTGTTCCAGAACGGCGCTTTGTTCGACTCTCTGCCGGTTTGGGAAAATGTCGCCTTCGGGGTGCTGGCGCAGAAAAAGGTGGGCCGTGCCAAGGCGCGGGACGTGGCGGTGGAGATTCTGGCCCAGGTGGGGCTGGGAGCGGACGTGGCGGGGCTTTCGCCTTCCGAGCTTTCCGGCGGCATGCAGAAGCGCGTGGGCCTTGCCAGGGCGATCGCGGCGCGCCCGGCGATTATGTTTTTCGATGAGCCGACCACAGGGCTGGACCCGATCATGGGC
>JAGWOU010000278.1 GCA_028870815.1 Rhodospirillales bacterium
AAATGCGCGGTGGAAACGTCAATTACCAGCTTTTGCACATCTTCCAGCAGGTCGATCTTATCCGCCAGCAGCCCGGCTGAAGCAAAGAATACCTGGCCCTCCACGGTATAAATCCGCTTTGCGCCATCCGTTGAAAGTGCAGATGTCACCCGCACCAACCGCGAGACCTTGCCCGCGAAGAAGATGCCGGACAGCAGCACGCCAACAAGCACGCCTTTTGAAAGATCGCCCGTGAACACCACCGTGCCCACGGTGGCGACCATCACCACGGAGGACGGCCAGGGGTTGGTTTTTAACTGCCGCAGAGAGCGCCAGGAAAAAGTGTTGATGGAGACCATGATCATCACCGCCGTGAGGGCCGCCACGGGCACGATGGCCAGCAGCCCGTGCAGCAGCACCAGCAGCACCAGCAGGAACAGCCCGGCAACCAGAGTGGAAAGCCGCCCGCGCCCGCCGGAGGAGGCATTGATGACGGATTGCCCGATCATCGCGCAGCCGCCCATGCCGCCGAACAGCGCCGAGCCGATATTGGCGATGCCCTGGCCGATACATTCCCGGCTTTTATTGCTGGGCGTGTCGGTCATGTCGTCCATGATCTGCGCCGTGAGCATGGTTTCCAGCAGCCCCACGGCGGCCAGAGCCATCGCGATGGGCGCGATGGTTTGCAGCATCTGCCAATTCAGCGGCACTTGCGGAAGGCCGAATTTGGGCAGGCCCGTGGGCAGGGCCCCCAGCTCCGCCACATGTTTCACCGGCAAATGCAGAAAATAGCTGACACCGGTGAGCACGATGATGGCCACCAGCGGCGAGGGGAAGGATTTTGTGATGTAGGGAAAGCCGTAAATCACCGCCAGCCCCAGCGCGATTAGCCCATAAACCGCATATGGCACGCCGATAAGCTGCGGCAGCTGCGCCATGAAGATGAGGATGGCGAGTGCGTTCACGAACCCGGTCATCACGGATTGCGAAACGAATCGCATCAGCCGCCCCAGTTTCAGCAGCCCGGCGATGATTTGGAATACGCCCATAAGGATCGTCGCGGCCAGAAGATAGGAAAGACCATGCGCATGGACCAGCGGACCCATCAGCACAGCGGTGGAGGCGGTGGCGGCGGAGATCATCGCCACGCGCCCGCCGGTGAAGGCGATGATGGTGGCGATGACGACGGAGGCATAAAGACCCACTTCCGGCGGCACGCCGGCCACAACGGAAAACCCGATGGCCTCGGGGATAAGAGCCAGCCCAACAACGAGGCCGGACAGAAAATCGGCGCGAGGCTGGCCGAGCCAGTCCCGGTAAATGGGGGATGCTTTGGTCATCAATGAATTTCAGCAACAGTCGGGCATAAGCCCAAGCCGTGGTCCGGCGGATCGGCGGCCGGAAGAGCCACCCGGGTTCTCACCGGGTCCAGACGAATAATTGCTGTTTAAGGCGGGTTACGCCGCAGCGCAACACGAAAGCCTCTAACGCTGGTGGCTAAGAAAGCCTGGCTCTTCATCCCGGTCCATTTCCAAGGGGGTGAGGTTGCCCAGATGCAGGCACCAATCCGGCCGCGCGGCGGAGGAAAAGCTGATTTCGGGTTGTACGGCGGAAGGATCGTCCAGGCTGTGGATCGTCAGGCTGATATAAGGGCCTGCCACATCCCGGTAGGAGAGCGGGGTACCGCATTCGCGGCAAAACCCCCGTTCCACGGCATTGGAGCTGGCGAAAACGGCCGGTTCGCCGTCCCAGTTTACCCGCGCTGCCTCAAACCGCACGAAGGCCATGAACGGTGCGCCACCCGCCTTCTGGCACATACGGCAAAAACACAGGCTGGCGCGCCCCCTTTTTCCTTCGGCGCGGTAGCGTACCGCGCCGCATTGGCAGCCGCCGTGGTAGTTCATGTCCGGCACGCCCCTTCGCGGATCAGCAAGACCAGAACAGCCAGAAACTCAATCCCGTCCACCCAGACGGAAAGCGTGTGGCCCTGGTTGAACGCGTTGGTGTTGCCGGCTTGCTGGTAGGCGTTCAACTGCGGGATGAGCCAGAACCAAGCCCAGATGGTGGCGGCGAAGATAAGGCCCGGCACCAAAGCGGGCCAGGCCGCGCGCCGGAGCAGATAGCCGATGAGCGCCAGCCCTGACGTGGCCAGCATGAAGCCGTAATAGCTGGGAAAGCAGCCCTTCACGAACGGCCCGGCCACGGCAAGCGGCAGCCGGGTAAAGGCCAGATAAGTGAAGATTGGAAACAGCAGCATCCCGCCCGCCAGCAGGCCGAGGCCCGTTACGGACAGGATGCCGCCGAAACGCCGCATCAGTAGCGGTAAAGCTCGTGCTTGAACGGGCCCTGAACCTGAAGGCCCAGATAATCCGCCTGTTTCTGGCTGAGTTTGGTCAGTTTGGCGCCAACCTTGGCCAGATGCAGGGCGGCCACTTTCTCGTCCAGATGGCGCGGCAGCACATAAACCTGCTTCTCATACTTGCCCGCCGGCGCGGTCCACAGCTCGATTTGCGCCAACACCTGGTTGGTGAAGCTGGCGGACATCACGAAGCTCGGGTGGCCGGTGGCGTTGCCGAGATTCACCAGGCGGCCTTCGGAGAGCACGATCAGGCGCTTGTTGTCGGGGAACACAACCTCGTCCACCTGCGGCTTCACGTTCTCCCACTTATAGTTCCGCAGGCTCTCGATCTGAATCTCGGAGTCAAAATGCCCGATATTGCAGACGATGGCGCGGTGCTTCATGGCGCGCATGTGGTCGGCGGTGATCACGTCCACATTGCCGGTGGCGGTCACGAAAATGTCGCCCACCGGGGCGGCGTCTTCCATGGTCACAACCTCATAGCCTTCCATGGCGGCTTGCAGGGCGCAGATCGGGTCGATCTCGCACACTTTCACGCGGCAGCCGGCATTGCGCAGCGAAGCGGCGGAGCCCTTGCCCACATCGCCAAATCCGCACACCACAGCCACCTTGCCGGACATCATCACGTCCGTGCCACGGCGGATGCCGTCCACCAGGCTCTCGCGGCAGCCATAGAGATTATCGAATTTGGACTTGGTGACGCTGTCGTTAACGTTGATGGCGGGCACCAGCAGCTTGCCGGCCTTGGCCATTTCCCACAGCCGGTGCACGCCGGTGGTGGTCTCCTCGGAGATGCCGCGAATATCCTTCATCATCTCGGGATATTTGTCGTGCATGATCTGCGTGACATCGCCGCCATCGTCCAGGATCATGTTCGGCGTCCAGCCATCAGGGCCGCGCAGCGTCTGCTCGATGCACCACCAGAATTCTTCCTCGGTCAGCCCCTTCCAGGCGAACACGGGAATCCCGGCGGCGGCGATGGCGGCGGCGGCCTGGTCTTGCGTGGAGAAGATGTTGCAGGAGGACCAGCGCACGGACGCGCCAAGCGCCACCAGTGTCTCGATCAGCACGGCGGTCTGGATGGTCATGTGCAGGCAGCCGACGATGCGGGCACCGGCCAGTGGCTTGGATTTGCCGAATTCCTCACGCAGCGCCATCAGGCCGGGCATTTCGTCCTCGGCCATGGCGAT
>JAGWOU010000279.1 GCA_028870815.1 Rhodospirillales bacterium
CCAAAACAGCGAAAACCCGCCAAACGCGGCTGCCTGATAAGCCGCCCTCTCTCGCAACACCGGAAAACGCGCCGGCAGACTGATTAAGGAGGTGAGTAAGGCAAAATAATGGTGGTCTACATCCGGCCTGCGGTAGGGAAGCGCTCGGCTCAATAATAAGGCAAGCCCCGCCATTAACGCCGCGGATATAAAAAAAACTAGCCGCCAGGATGTAAACGCCGCGATCCCAGAAGCGATCGGCCGTGAAAACAAAATTCCGAAGAGCAGCCCACTCGTCACAAGGCCGACCACGCGGCCGCGCATCGCCTCTGGGGTTAAATGGGCTGCAATAGGAATAAGCATTTGAACCGCCACCGACGTAATACCGATCAGCACCGAGAAAACCAGCATTACCGGCCCATTCCAAGCCAACCCGGCGAATAGGAGCGGCAAAGCCGCAGCTGCCACGGTCATCACGACCAACCGCCTGTTCTCGACCAGATCCCCCAACGGCACGAGAAACACCAGTCCTATAGCATAGCCAAGTTGCGTGAGGCTTACGATCAAGCTCTCCACTTTTGGCTGCATATTCAGCGCTGGCCCGATTAATCCTATTAAAGGTTGTGAATAATAAATATTAGCGACGACGATGCCGCAGGACGCGGCAAGAAGCCCGACGATCCAGGGAGAAGGCGCGGAGCCAGATTGAGAATCAGACACGTTGGGCATGACCTTCGACTTAACGGGGATCAAATTTTCTGCAATGCAGCAGGTAGGGCCGGACTCTGTCCCGCGCCATAGCCGAAAGGAGATTTTATGGACTTAGTGCATGCTGTTCTCTTCGCCGCCCTTCAGGGAGCGACAGAACTATTCCCCGTCAGCTCACTCGGCCATGCGGTTATTATCCCTGCACTGTTGCATTGGGGGATAGACCAAAGCTCCCCGGGCTTTTTGCCTTTTCTAGTCATGTTGCATCTTGGGACAGCTACCGGACTAATCGCATATTTTTATCTGGAATGGTTGGTTATGGCCCGCGGCGTTCTCGGTCTTGGTTATGCCGCGGAAAATGCTTCCGCGCGGGGCTTGTTAAGCAAGCTGGTTATTGCAACCTTGCCGGCCGTGATTGTCGGCGGATTATTCAAAAAGTCCATCGCGCACTTATTTGCAAGCCCTCTCATTGCCTGCGCTTTTCTTGTCCTAAACGCTGGCCTGTTGCTGCTTGGTGATCGGCTGCGCAGCCGCCAATCACGAGTAGGTGGCATCTCATATAAAGATGCATTGGTCATCGGCTTCTTCCAATGCTTGGCATTTCTACCGGGCATTTCACGCTCTGGTGCCGCCATCGTCGGCGGCCTGCAGCGTGGGACGTCACATGCCGGTGCGGCAAAGTTCTCTTTTTTAATGGGCACTCCAGTAATTGTGGCTGCCGGGGTCGCGGAAGTCCCAAAACTAATTCACCAGCATCAGCTGCATTCCCTTTTTGGAGTATCTTTGATCGCGGCAATCATTTCCGGCGTTGTCGCATATTTGAGCACAGCCTTTCTGATGCGCTACTTCAAAGACCATGACGATTGGGCCCTGAAACCATTTGCCTATTATTGCGTCGTTGCCGGAATCGGCAGCTTTCTCTTGTTAGCGGCTGGGCTATGAAACGTCTTTTCCTGCTTGCGGCTCTGCTCTTTGTGCCCACCCTAGCCCAGGCAAAGGTCAATTTGGCCGAAGCACCTATTGGCCGCACCGACCTTCCCTGGTGGAATGCGCGCTGGCACATAACATTGGCTGAGAAGGCCGCTCAACCAGATGCAAAGATCGTCTGGCTGGGCGATTCGATTACATATTACTGGCAACGCCAAGGCGGCCACGGTTATGACGATATAAAGCCGGTTTGGAACAAATACTACGCGCCGTATGGTGCGCTGGATTTCGGCTTTATTGGTGACACCACGGCCAGTCTGATTTGGCGGTTGGATCACGGACAGGTAGCCGGGTTACATCCAAAGCTTACGATCATTCTGATCGGCGCCAATAATTTCGGTCGCGTACATTGGAACTCCACCGCTACCGTGCCAGCAATCGAGTCCGTTGTAACCAACACAAGTAAGCGCCTACCAAACACGCATATTATTCTGCTCGGCGTCTTGCCATCAATCCGCAACGCCTGGGTGAATAAGCAGACAGCAACAACCAATTCGGCCCTGGCCAAAGCTTACGCGCATAGTCGCGTGGTTACTTACATTGATCTCGGGAGCTTATTTCGAAAGGATGGCAAGGTTGACCCTAGCCTTTTTGTGGATCCTCGGCTGGTACCACCGGAACCCGCCTTGCATCCAGACCGGGAAGGCATGACCCAAATAGCGCTAGCCTTGCTTCCCTATGTAACGAAATACGTAAATTAAGAAGCCTTCTTAATCGCATTCACAAACGTTTTTATCAGCGCTGGGTCTTTCCGTCCCGGCGCTGTCTCTACCCCTGAAGATACATCGGCCCCGTGTGCACCGGTGCGGTGCAGGCCCTCCACAACATTCTCCGCTCTCAAGCCTCCCGCGAGCAGCCAAGGCTTCGTAGGCTCAAAACGTGAGAGCAAATCCCAATTTGCACGAACAGCATTGCCGCCAGGCCTTGTGGCTCCCTTCGGCGGCTTAGCTTCCACAACATAGCCATCAGAAACCTCGCCTGGCATTGGAAAATCGGTCTCCGCCTCAACGCCCAACTGCCGCCATACCGGCCTTCCGAACCTATCCCTCAACGCGGCTATACAATCCGGCCCGGCATGGATCTGTAGAATATCCAAAGACACGTTCTGCAGAACATCGTCGATCTCATTTATGTCGGGATCAACGAACAGGCCCACTCGTTTGGGGCCTCCCTTGGCACGCTCAGAGAGCAGCTTTGCCTCCACACCGGTTACATAGCGCGGTGAAGATGGAAAAAACACAAAACCGACAAAGTCGGCTCCTGCCTCCACCACCGCATCGAATGCTTCTCCGCTGTTCACCCCGCAAATCTTTACCAAGCTCATACGATCGCCTCGGCAATCGTAGCGGCGGCCTCACTGGGATTTGTGGCACCGGTGATAGGCCGGCCTACTACAATGTAATCTGCACCAGCTGCAACCGCCAATTCTGGGGTCATCACCCGTGTCTGATCAGCAACATCCGCTCCCGCCGGGCGTATCCCGGGAACCACCAGCAGAGGCTCAGAGCCTAATTCCCTGCGCAATAAGGCTATCTCATGCGGTGAGCATACCAAACCATCCGCTCCAGCCTCCAAAGCCAAACGCGCCAGACGAAGCACTTGCTCGGCGGGGCTACATTCAATGCCCGTTGCAGCCAAACCAGCGGAATCAAAGCTTGTCAGCACTGTTACCGCAAGAATTTTTGGCCTCTTTTCTTTTGCTTGAGCAGCCGCCTCGGCAGCTGCGGCAATCATCTTAACCCCACCACTAGCGTGAACGGTCAGAAGCTTTGGCTCCAACGGCAGGAGGGAGCGCACCGCGCCCGCAACCGTATTGGGGATGTCGAAA
>JAGWOU010000280.1 GCA_028870815.1 Rhodospirillales bacterium
CGAGGTCGGCTCGTCCAGCAGCAGCAAAGGCGCGTCCTTCAGAAACGCGCGGGCGATGGCAATGCGCTGCGCCTGCCCGCCCGAAACGCCGAATCCACCCTCGCCCAAGGGTGTTTTGAGCCCCTGCGGCAACGAGGCGACCAGTTCCTCCAGATGCGCGTTGCGGATCGCGTCCTGCAACTCGTCCTCGCCCGCGGCGGGGTTGGCGAAGCGGATATTATCCTCGATCGTACCGGCGAAAATCACCGGCTTCTGGCCAATCCAGCCAAGCATGCGCGTGCGCGCCGCCGGCACCAGATCTTCCAGCGTGGCGCCGTTGATGGAAATGCGCCCCGCCTGCGGCGGCAAGAAGCCGAGGATCATGTCGATGATGGTGGATTTGCCGGTGCCCGATGCCCCGGTGAGCAGCAACATCTCGCCTCGCCCCACCTTGAAGGAGAGGTTTTCCAGCACCGGCCGCGTCTCATCCCATGCGAAGGTCACGTGCTCGAAGGCCAGCGTCACCCCATGCGCGGCGACGGAGCGTATATTCACCGGCGGCACGGCGGGCGGCGCTTCCGGCAGGGCCTGGAATTCCTCCGCCACCGCCTCCACCGCCATGCGGTCGCCATAAACAGCCGCAAAGCCGCGCAGGGGGGCAAAGAATTCCGGCACCAGCAACACCAGGAACAAGGCGGTGGGCGCTAGCTCATGCGCGCCGCGCAACACTGGCGCAAAACGGATTACGACCAATACCAGTGCCGCCGCGGCGGCGAGGTCCAGCGCCGTGGAGGAAAGAAACGCCATCCGCAGCACCCGCATGGTGCGCTCCCGCAGTTCCTTCGCCGCCGTGCCAAGCGCCTTGGCCTCGTCCTCCGCGCGCCCGGCCAGCACAATGGTGGAAATGCCGCGTATCCGGTCCAGAAAGCGCACCTGCAAGCGGGTCATCGCCAAAAACTGCTTCTTGGCGGCAATGCCAGCGCCAATGCCCGCCACCGCCATGGCGAAGGGCACAAACAGCCCCGCGATCACCAAAATCAACCCGGCCCGCCAATCTGTCAGCAGGGCCACCAGCCCCACCGCCGCGGGGCCGATAATGGCCAGCCCCGTGGCGGGCACCCAACGGGCATGGAAGCCATCCATTGCCTCAACCCTGTCCACCGCCGTGGCGGCAAGCTCGGCCGAGTGCCGGCCGCGTACCCCGGCTGGCCCCAAGGCCATCAGCACGCTCATCACCTGGCCGCGCAACCGCCTTCGCGCCGCAGCCCCTAGCTCGAAATTTCCCCGTTCGGCGCGCATTTGCAGCCAGGCACGCGCCAGCACGGCCAGCACGAACACTAGCGCGCTGCCCCAGGCCGCCAGCCCGGCAGGCTGCACACGCAGCAGCGCCGCCAGCAGCCTTGCCGCCGCTCCGGCCTGAATAACGCCACAGGCGATGCCGGCACCACCCAAAAGCAGGGAAAGCCGCGCCGCGCGAAATCCGGATTTTTGTTCAGCTTTTATCCAGGGTTTTGAGGCTCTACTCATGCCGACCTACTTAACCCCAGCCTCCCGGCTTGCCCAGGGCTGGACGGAGCAACAAAAATGATGAAAAGCCGCGCCCGATGATCATCGCCAGAACATATCAGGAGCTGGCCACGGCCCGCGCCACGCTCGGGCCCACCGGCCTTATCGCCACCATGGGCGCGCTGCATCCGGGGCATCTCGCCTTGGTGGAAGCCGCCAAACAAAGCGGCTTAACGCCGGTGGCGAGCATTTTCGTCAACCCCACGCAATTCGGCCCGAAAGAGGATTTCTCCCGTTACCCGCGTGACGAGGCGGGCGATATCGCGAAACTGGAGCAAGCGGGCTGTGCCCTGCTCTGGCTGCCCGGCATGGAGGAAATGTATCCCAACGGTCATGCCACCACGGTGCATGTGACTGGCCCCACCCAGCATTGGGAAGGCACGCAGCGCCCCGGCCATTTCAACGGAGTCGCCACGGTGGTGGCCAAGTTGTTCGGGCAGATGCGGCCCGAGGCCGCGTTCTTCGGCGAAAAAGACTGGCAGCAGGTGCAGGTGGTGCGCCGCATGGTGGCGGATCTGCATTTGCCTGTGCGCATCGTCCCCGTGCCGACCATGCGCGAGGCCGATGGCCTGGCCCTGTCATCGCGCAACCGCTACCTCACCCCCGATGAGCGTAAAACCGCGCCCAAGCTTCAAGCGGCTTTAGCACATGCTGTGCAATATCTGCTTGCGGGCAAAGAGCCTGCCGCCACGCTCCACAATGCCCGACACGAACTGGCTGCCGCCGGCATGGTACCGGACTATGTGGCGCTGGTGCACGCCGAAACGCTGGAACCGCTCACCACACTAGCCCAGCCCGCGCGGCTGCTCGCCGCCGTGCGCTTTGGCCATGTGCGGCTGCTGGATAATCTGCCGGTTATATAAAGCTCACTGACTCAGTTCAGGCGAGTTGCTGGCCAAAATCTGCTGGATCGTCGCATTCGCGCCCTGGCTGTCATTGTCGCCAATTTGCTGGCGCGCCTGCTCTATCTGCGCCACAACCGGGTCAGTACTCGGCATATTGCCCGTGCCAGCAGGCACGGCCCGCTGCAAGATGGTGGTTTCCGCATCCTCCAATGCCTCGTCCGCCGTTCCGGTCTGCTTCGCGGCAAGAGACTGGCTGGCGCTCATCAGATAAGCCGATGCTGGCGAACCGGACGGCACATCCGGCGCGGGCGGCGTTGGCGCGATGGTGGAAGTCATATCACCGCTGTTGATATTGCTGGCAGCGGGCGAGCGCGGCAGCGAAGACCGTGTCCCGATATCATTGCCCGGCAACGCGCCGGTTGGCGTGGGCGGAGCGGTTTGCGCCAGCGCCAACGGCGCGGCCAACAAGGCGCTGCCAAATATCAAGGCTCCAGCTTTAAGCATTTTAAATCTCCCTCATGCGGCCCGGCCAGAAAAATTCCTGGCCGAGCCAACTAACATATCGTTATTGCGCCGGCACCGTTTCGCTATGCGTGGTCTGCGTGGTCACGGTGCCCGGCATGCCGGGTTGCATCGGCATCGCCTGCGGCGTTTCAGCGGGCGCCACACCCTGCACCGTCTCGGATGAGGTTGTGGTCGTCTGCGGCTGATCGTCGCCGCAGGCGCTCAACGCTCCGAGACCGAGGAGCATCGGAATTGCCAGAAAATAATTGAGTTTTTTCATTTTCTTGCTCCGCTTAATCGTTGTCGCCGGACGTTGTCGTCGTCGTTGTCTTCTTGGAATAATAAGAAACCGGCGGCGGCGCGGTGGTGGTTGTGGTGGTGCTGTCAGTGGCCGCGCCATTCTCATTGCCATAAGTGGTCTTGGTGGCTTCGTAGGAATTACCATAACCATCCGTCGCCTTGGTGGTCTGGGTTGTGCTCAGCGTACCGGTCGGCGGCGGCACCACAGGCGCGGGCGCGCTCATTTCCGGCGCCGCGGTGGTTGTGGTGCTTTGCGAATAGGTTGTGGTTTGCGCCAGAGC
>JAGWOU010000281.1 GCA_028870815.1 Rhodospirillales bacterium
CGCTTAACCCCGTTTACGTTGGCAACTATATATTTTGCTAAGCAGCCCATCTTGTGGGGCACTACTCGCCAAAAGGCGCTTCGGTAAGTTCGAATTTTACTTCTGAGATATTCAGTCCATTGGTGCTTTCCCCAACGCATGAGTAAAAATCGAGTTGGTGGAGCAATCCCTTCTTTAATAGAAGTGCAACACCGAGACTTTGTTTCAATCCGCCAATTTTGACATAGACGGCAAAACCAAGCGCAAGCGGACCTTGAATTGCGTCCAAATCATCAGAAACTGACATGGTTGTTAGGAAGCCCTGGCCTGTATTCTCCCGTTCCAAAACAATCACCTTAGCAAGTTGTTGCTGAAGCTGTTCAACAAACTCAGGAGTTTCATCAAAAATCGCCCGGAGCACAGCCAATTCAAGCGGAACGAAGCCGGTCATTATTTTCTCCGGTCGGATAGTGATTTTGTCTAGCTAAAAACATACCCCGCCACGAGAAGAGGCCCGCTTAGCCAAGTACATAACCGCCTTTACGTTTCAATTATTCCGCAGCTTGCCGGGCGATACGTTCCGCCAGATTTGGCGAGGCTTCCGCCAAATGGTCGAACGCATGCACAAACCCGCCCAACCCCGCGGTTTGTGACCGCAACTCCAAGATCAGCCGGTGCATTTCCGCTTCGGGCAGCAGGGCCTGGGTTTCGTCCCAGCCGGGCCAGCCGGGTTTTTCAGCATAACCCATAATCTGCCCGCGCTTGCCGGAAAGCAGACGCTGCACCGCGGCCGTGAAACTATTGGGCGCACTGATGGTGACGCGATGAACCGGCTCCAACAGCACAGGATCAGCCTTCACCAGCGCCTCGGCAATGCCGTTCCGTGTGGCGGTACGGAAGGCCATGTCTGAACTATCCACTGAATGAAACCCGCCATCGAGCAGCGTTACCGCGACATCCACCACCGGATAGCCGAACGGCCCTTTCGCCATGACCTCCTCAGCCGCCGACGCCACGGCCGGGATATATTGCTTCGGCACGGCACCGCCGGTGACCTTGTCTATAAAGCAGAAGCCCTGCCCGCGCGGGCGCGGAGCAATCTCCAGTTTCACATCCGCGAACTGGCCGTGCCCGCCGGTCTGGCGCTTCAGGCGAGAATGTTCATGTACCGCGAGCTTAATGGTCTCCTTGAGTCGCAATTTGGGCCGGGTGGCGCTTACATCCAGCCCCCAGCCTTTATTGAGCCGGTCCAGCGCGCGGGCCAGATGTGTTTCGCCCTGCCCCGCCAGCAGCGTGTCGCCGGTTTCGGCATCGCGCATCAGGCTGAGGGCAGTGTCTTCTTCCAGCAGCTTGGCCAGAGCGGTGGAGAGGCGCACATCGTCCTTATGGTCCGGGACAGTGATTGCCAAAGCGTAAACCGGCGGCGGCGGCGCTGGAAACGCCAAACTGCCCTGGGCGGCGCCAAACACAGCGCCAGGCACCGCGCCGTCCAGCCGGCCCAGCGCCACCACATCGCCGGCCTCGGCCTGGGGTAATTTCTGCGTCTCATTGCCTGGGAAAGAGAAGATGCCGCCCACTCGCATCTGCCCGTCAGCGGCGCCATCCTGCAACGGGCCGCGCCAGATGCGCGCATAAGCCAGCTTGCCCGCCTGCCCGGCATAAGACACCTTGAACACCTGCGCGAGCGCCGCGCCCTCGGCTTTAACCCCGTGACGGGCGCGGGTTTGCGCGGGCTCAGGCGTGTCGTGCCGCAAAGCCTTCCAGAGCCGCTGCACGCCATTGCCATGGGTGGCGGCGCCGAACATGACCTCAGCCAGACTGCCCTCCCCGAGATCATGCCGCAGATGGGTGAAGAGTTCCGCCGGGGTTATAGCCTCGCCCTCAACAACTTTTTCCAGCAGGCTGTCATCGCGGTCAGCCAGCGTGTCCACCAGTTCGTCATGGGCCGTTTGTTCATCAGCCGCAGCGCCCGTGGGCAGCGGAATCACCTCGGAGGGCCGACGTTCACGATACCGGAAGGCGCGCTCGGAAACGAGATCGACATAGCCGACCACTTTGCCCTGCTCCATCAACGGTAATTGCCGGGGGGCGAGCTTGGTGGCGGTTTCGGCCTGCAAGGCAGCAATCAGTTCGGCGGGGGGCACGGTCAGCGTGTCCACCTTGTTGATGAACAGAATAAAAGGAGTTCCGGCGGCCTCCAGCGCCGCGAAAGCCGGGCGCAGCGCCATGGCCCGCGCCGGGTCTGGGTCCGCCACCACCACCGCAATATCAGCCACCGCCAGCGCGGCGGCGGCCTCGGCCTGGAATTCGATGGAACCGGGGCAGTCGAGCAAAGCCCAGCGGTCCTCCAGAAAGGTGCAATTCACCAGTTTCGCCTCGGTTCCAGGCTCGGGGGTGCGGGTGTCTCCCGCATGGCGCAGCCGGATGCCGGCGACCTCCAGCAGTGCTTCGCACAGGCTGGTCTTGCCGCCGCCATAAGGGCCTATGAACGCGGCCGCACGGGGGGCATGCAGGCCCGAATGGGTTTGATTACCAGACATGGCATCGTGTCTCCCTGTTGATCCGGGATGTTTTTGACTGGCGCCCGGCATTGAAGCCCACGCGACGATGGCCATGAGGACCACCAATGCCCTCTTCCGTAACAGAGCCTACGTCGCCAGGCCTCTTTACGCAATGCACCATCCTGTCATGGTTGCTTGGCTTGCACCTGCTCGCATTTGCTTATGCAGCACGTTATTATGGCCCCTTGTTGATTTCTATTGAGAAGTGTTGGGGCGGAACGGCCCACGACATTTGATGTGTCAAAATGAGGTTGTTCAAAGACCATCACGAAAGGACCACCCATGGAATATTCAGTGCATATCGATTGACAAGTCGAAGCATATTTTCACGTTACTATGGCGTCGATGGCAAAGGGTCTGTTCGCCCAGATGGGACAGCATACCGCGGATAACGATACGAAGATCAAAGCCGTGAAAGAGAAGTTCATTGAACAACACAAGGCGAATCACGGTGGTGGCCCGATGCGAAAGCGCAGCAAATCGGCAAGTACCCGGCTATTCCAATTGCTGGAACGATACCCGCGTAAGTTGCGGCGATCGCTTTGGCCAGCAAGATTGCTAAGGTTATCTGAGCGGCGGTGCTCAAGGTTCGTCGGCATGACCGCTGGAATAGCGCCAGAGGGTGGCGACCATGGCGCTGCAACAAAACATGACCGCATTCGTGCCGTCGTCAAACTCTTGTCACGTCGCTCTTGAATCCAGAACCGTTCCACACGAGGCACCGCTTTGGAGTAAACCCCGCAGGCTAGACCAACCCGGCACCGATGACTCCGATGATTTTTATTTGGCGCGCGGCCGCCCCACCATCCCCGCGCGCAGTCTCACTCATGGTTGCACCATTCGCTCGACAATTTCATGATTTAGAGAGCCTTTTCCAATTCTGGCAGCACGGCGAACAGG
>JAGWOU010000282.1 GCA_028870815.1 Rhodospirillales bacterium
ATGAGACCGTGCGACTGGTCCGCCTCCCGATAATTTGGTCCGCTTTCATGAGAATTTCTTGGTTAGGTTTGGCTATTCTGAGATGGGAGATTCTGGCAATGAAAAAGTCGAAGTTTACTGAGCAGCAAATCGCATTTATTTTAAAGCAAATTGAAGACGGAACGGTGGTTGAGGAGGCTTGCCGGAAGGCTGGCATCTCGGTCCAGACATACTATCGATGGCGCAGCAAGTATGGGGGGTTGATGCCGTCGGAGATGAAGCGCTTAAAGCAGCTTGAGGAAGAAAATATCCGGTTGAAGCGCCTGGTTGCCAATCTCAGTCTGGACAAGGAGAGGCTGCAGGATGTCATCAAACGAAAAACCTAAGGCCTGATAGGGCCCGTGAGCTGGTACGCTATATGCAGTCCAGCTATACCAATCCAAACCGCGAAGAATAGCGTATAGCTTTTATGACCCGAGCTTATATTAATCAGATTGGCACTGCCCGACCACAGCATGATGTTCATGCCGCTTTTCTCGACTTTATGGGGCGCGGATTGCCAGATGAACGGCACCGGAGCCTGTTTGAGCGAATGGCCAGACGGTCCGGCATCGCGCATCGATACTCTGTCCTGCATGAGGATGGGATGGTGGAAGCTGAAGCGCCTCAAGACGGATTTTATCGCCGAGGCGCTTTCCCGAGCACCGCGAAGCGAATGCAAACCTATGCGGTGCATGCCCCGGCTCTGGCCGAACGCGCCGTAGCGGTACTGAAACTACAAGGCCGGGAGGAGGAGATTACGCATCTCATCGTTGCTTCCTGCACCGGCTTCATCGCGCCTGGGCTGGACCAAGTTCTAGCCCAGCGGCTGGGATTGCGTCCGGATTTGAAGCGTACCCTGGTCGGGTTTATGGGCTGTGCGGCCGCTATTCCGGCGCTTCGCCTGGCGCAGGCCTGCGTTCTGGCGGACCCTGGCGCCCGCGTGCTCGTGGTCAATCTCGAGCTCTGCACATTGCACATGCAGGAGACAGACGACGTCGAGATCGCGCTTTCCTTCATGCTTTTCGGTGATGGCTGCACCGCTGCCCTAGTCACAGCCGAGCCGCGCGGCCTAGCGCTGGAAGATTTTCGCGTCACCCAGATCCCAGACACGGCGGAGCTGATTACTTGGCATATCGGCGACCAGGGCTTCATCATGCATCTATCCGGAAAAGTTCCCAGCAAGATCAGCGATTCCCTGCGCAGCGAAAGAGATTTCGTGCTGCGTGACGAAAGACCTCAGGCCATAGATCTCTGGGCCGTGCATGGTGGCGGCCGCAGCGTGCTGGACGCAGTCCAGAGCGGCCTCTCTCTGGAGCAGGATGCCCTAACTCCCTCCCGCGCGGTGCTGGCCGCATGCGGCAATATGTCCTCCGCAACAATCATGTTCGTTCTTGCTGGCATGCTGGGCACCGCTCGAGCCGGCCAGCGTGGCCTGGCGATGGCGTTCGGCCCCGGCATGGTCGCGGAAACATTTCGCTTCTCGGTAGTCTGATGGATCTTTCCTCGCGCTGTAGCGAAGCCGAATTAATGGATGCGCCGGATTTGAATGAGGCGGTATATCAACGCTGCCTCGCGGATCTGGCAGCCCTGAACCAACTCACGCTGACGCACCGGGCCACACTGCGCTGGCTGTACCGAGCCACGCGAGACCTGCCGCGTGGCAGCCGCATTTCGGTCCTGGACGTGGCATACGGCCAGGGTGACCTGCTTAGGCGGATCGCCAAATGGGCTGAGAAACGCGGGCTGACCGCCGAGCTATCGGGGATCGACCTCAATCCTCGCAGCGCCATCGCCGCCCGTGCCGTCACACCAAGCGCCTCCATCGCTTATCATACCGGCGATGTATTCGGCTTCTACCCATTGCCGAAGCCCGATTATATCGTCACCTCGCAATTCACTCATCATCTGGACGATGCCAAAATCATTCAGCTGCTCGGCTGGTTGGAAGCCAATGCCAGGCGCGGATGGCATATCGTGGACCTGCACCGTCACGGCTTCGCCTATCAAAGCTTTCCCTGGCTGGCCCGGCTGATGCGCTGGGATCCAATCGTGCGCCATGACGGGCAGATTTCCATCGCGCGCGGCTTCACCCAGCCTGAGTGGGCGCATCTGCTCCGCCAGGCGGGGGTAAAGGCACAAATTGGTTGGCATCTGCCGTTCAGGCATGCCGTGAGCAGGTTGAAATGATTTTCATTGCCGGCGGCGGCCTTGCCGGCTCAGCGGCGGCTGTCGCGCTAGCCAGGTCTGGCCGGGAGGTGGTGCTGGCCGAGCGCGAGACCGCTCCTGCCCACAAGGTCTGCGGCGAATTTATCAGCAGCGAGGCACAGAATTACCTCGCCGCACTGGGGTTGGATTTGTCTTTTCTCGGCGGTCAGCCCATCGCACATGTGCGCCTGATCCGGGGGGCGCGTAGCGTGACCGCCGCCCTGCCATTCCAGGGCATTAGCCTCACACGACAAACGTTGGACGAAGCGCTGCTTACCCGCGCGATAGAGGTGGGGGCGCTAGTCCAACGCGGCCATGCTGTGCGCAGCATCTCGTTCGATGCCGGGATCGAGGTGCGGACCGGCGCCAACACCCGGCTGCATCCAAGCAGCCTGCTGCTGGCCACGGGCAAGCACGATGTCAGAGGCCAAGCGCGCATGGCCCGGCCAAGCCGGCTCGTCGGCTTCAAGACCTATCTGGACCTGCTTCCAACACAATTTGCGGCCCTCTCAGGCCATGTTGAACTGATCCTGTTTCGCGGCGGCTATGCCGGATTACAACCCTCGGAACAGGGCATCGCCAACCTGGCCTTGCTGGTGGATGAAACGCTGTTACGGCGTGTGGGGCGCAAATGGCCGGATTTGTTGGCCCATCTGCAGGACGAAAGCTCACACTTGGCGATGCGCCTCGCTGGCGCCATCGGGCGGTTACCGGCGCCCGTCACAATTGCCCGCATGCCCTACGGGTTCGTGCATCAACCCCGCCCGTCCGATCCTGCGGACCTCTTCCGCCTCGGCGACCAGGCGGCGGTAATTCCATCTTTTACCGGAGATGGAATGGCTATAGCGCTGCACAGCGCCGTTCTGGCGGCCCGTTATATCGGAAACGGAGACACGGCGCAGGCCTATCACCGGCGCCTGCGGGCCGATCTTGCAGGGCAGATGCGGCGAGCCCGCGCCCTTCACGCTGCATTGGCGACACCCGGTTTGGGCACCTTGCTCACCATGATGGCCGGAGTTTTCCCTTCGGCCCTGTCTATGGCCACATCCTGGACGCGCATACCGCCCTCCGCTACAGCGGAATTTTTCAAATGATGTGCTTGCTTGGCCGCAATCGGTTCGATTTGCCCGCCATGGAGGCATTGAACTAAGAGTCCCTGTTATTTGGGTTGGTGTTGCGCGTTTTGATTCCAACGCTGCCGGGGCGCT
>JAGWOU010000283.1 GCA_028870815.1 Rhodospirillales bacterium
TTGCGAGTTCACCAGCGGGTTCGGCATGCCTGTCTGACTTGCGTTCGTCAGCCCATGAGCAACGCTATAATCATTGGCTGCACGCACGGCTTTTTGCCAGCGCGCTTGCAGTTTGGCAGTCCGTGCATCCAGCCAACTCGCGACACGGTTCACATTCTCCGTCTGCTGGGCAAGGGCGATACGCTGGAAATTGGCCACCACCGCGTTGGCAAGATCCGACGCTCTTTGCCCCGTTGGCGCAGTAACCTCCACGTTGATGATCCGCGAATGCAAAACAGGCGTCACGCTCAGTGACTTCAAAAGCGCGCTAATCTCGCCTTCCCGCGCCGCCGCAGGATCAAGCTGAACCTTCTTGCACAGGAATGCAAAGCCGATATGGCAGAGGCCGCCTTTCAAGCTGAGGCCCGGTTTCTGTTCTGCCGGAGGATATTGGTTGAGGACCGCGGCCGCCACGTCTCTTGACTGCATCATTGCGGCTTCAGTGGCCGCCATCGTGTCTTCCGCCGCTGGGTTCAACTGGGGCGTATTACTAGGCGCCAGCGGATCAGCACTTGGTTGCGCCACCGCGACAACGGCAGTTGCCGTGTAGCTTGCTTTCATGAAGGAAATAGCCAGCAAGCCTAGTACCAGAACCGCGCCGAAACAGACGAAGAATAGGCGAAAGTTTCTGCGCCACACACGCAGTATCTGTCGTGCGGTGGCACCACGCGTCATCGGAGCGATGGTGGGACCGAAACCGATGGAAGGTATTCCTTCACTCATCATGGCAACCTACTTTCTGACCAGTGAAGCTCACTATAAAATCTCATTGTCCGTAGGATGAAAGCTGTGTCGTCCGCCCGTTACCTCGCAAGGCATAACGCAACATGTAGAAGCCAAACACGGGAAGTCCGAACACATACCGCCTCCATAGACGCCTTGGCTCCCTTGAGAGCCGAACCAGCCACTCCACACCAAGATTTGCTACCCATCGCGGCGGCCTGTGAACCCGCCCAGCCGCATGGTCTACCAACGCGCCACCTGTGATAGCAACGCAAGATGGCAACATAGGCCAATTCTCATAGAGCCAACGTTCCTGGCGAGGCATGCCCATATTCACAAGCAGGATATTTGGTTTAGCATCTCTGATGCGGGCCAGCAGCGCCTCTGACTCTGGCGACCCAGCTGAAATGTTGAAGAAACCATGATGTACACCGGCCGTGCGCACACCGAAACGCGCCTCGAACCGTTTGGCTGCTTCTTCCACCACTTCTGGAGCGCCCCCTACCCAGAACACCGAGGCATGCTCGCCTACAATGTTCAATGTATTACCGATCCATTCCGGTGGCGTGGTACGATGCGCAGCGCGACCCTTAAGCAAACGAATCGCAAGTTGCACACCCGCTCCGTCACAAAACGCAATACCTGCCTCGAAAAAAAGATTCGCGATCCATGGCTGCTTCTGGGCTTGCACAATGAGATGCGCGTTAGCATTCACCACAAGCAGTTTCCGTTGCGCAAGCGCGGCATTCGCCACCTGCTGGGCAATCACATCGCGATGCAAATTATGAAGACGTAGTCCCATTATTTCAATCGGATCGCGAGAGTCGGGCGCGGCGAAGGCCTGTTCAGAAAGCATGTTTACTGATTATCTCCTTTACGGCAGTCATGAAGATAATTTTTAAATCAAAACGGAATGACCAACGCTGAATATATTCCAAATCGTAAGCCACGCGGCGGCAAAGATCTTCCCTTGTCACCAACTCACCGCGCGCACCGTTTATCTGGGCCCAGCCAGTGATACCTGGTTTGACCTGATAGCGGATTAGGTAATCAGCCAAAGCTCTGTCCAGAAGTTCTCCTTCTACCTTCGTATGCAGCGCGTGAGGACGCGGCCCTACGAGCGACATTTCACCACGCAACACATTCAGAAGTTGTGGCAGTTCGTCTATACTCAGCTTGCGCAACCACCTTCCAACGCGTGTGACACGCGGGTCGTTTCGGGATGTCTGCTTTGTGGCAAATATGTCCGAAGAGCTGGCGTGCATGGTACGGAACTTAAATACGGTAAAGGTCCTATTATTTAAACCTCGCCGCGGCTGTCGGAATAAGACCGGTCCAGGCGAATCCAACTTAATGAGGGTCGCCACCACTACGAATAGCGGCGCGAAAAACATAACGAGAGCAAGCAAACTCAGAGAAATATCCAACGCACGCTTGTGAGCCTTTTGCCAGTTATTAAGCGGCCGCCGTTGCAGCACCATGAGCATCGTCTTTCCGATGGACTGGGTAGGCAGCACAACTTCGGGAACATGAACCAGATACGGAAGAATAAAGACATCTGCTAAAACATTGCGCAATTTTAGACTTAGTGGAAGAAGCTGATTGTCCATACTCGCGGAAGGAGGCAGCGCGATTACGATGCCGTAGATATCTGTCTCCTGCCCCAGTGCAACGAGGTCCGCGATACTGCCGCTAACTCCATTCTTGGACGAAACCTTCTCGTCTGAGAAAATACCCAATACTTCAACATTGGCATAAGCATCTTCTTGAAGTCTGTCCGCCACACTAAAGGCGTGACGATCATATCCGATCACGGCAATTTTTCGTCGCAAGCGGCGTGCAACAACATTTTGTCTTAAGACTAGCAGCGTGAAGCCACGCGTGATACTCAAGCCAGTTGCGGCCGCCAGCACCCAAGCCCCGGTATAATACTGGATATCTGTAAGCGGCTTGCCCAGCCACCAGAAAATAGCCGCCTGCGCGGCACCACCTACGATAACGGCCGGCATAAAAAAACGTATCTGCTCTAAGAAGCTGTAAAAGGTTGGAACATGCTCCAAGCGAGTGCGCCGGGATGCGAGGAAAAACACCAATAGGCCGACAATATAAGCAAAGGCCTCACTGATTAGCTGCTTACGGCTAAGCGTACCGCGCTGCGCGCCCATCAAGATTATGGTGATACCAATGACTGCAATATTATCTATATATTTTATGATCTGAGGTAGAGCGAATTCCTCGCGCTCCGACCGTTGGGAATTCGCAGGCCACAAATAAGCCCCAAGCGATTCATTGGGCAAAGCCAAATCCGCGCCGGCCAAGCTCCCATGCGCACACTCTCGCTTCCATTGAAAGAGTGTGCTTTGAAAGTTCGCATCTTCATTCATGCAACCTCCTACAATGCGGTTACATCTAACGTATTCTGAGAAATCCTAGGCAATTAAATTAAGCACCTTCAGTCCAGAAAGGAGAAACCATCCATTGGCATTCAGTGCTCGAACCATTTTGTATCTCTTGCAATTATTATGATGCGACCGAGCAAGTCAAATTTTTTTGCGCCGCATCATTACAATCCGTAAAGTAGGTTACACTAGGCTAACACAACAGTTTCTCGATTTTAATCTTACCGCGATTTCTTACTACTAGATCTACACACCGGTTGGCGGCTCGGA
>JAGWOU010000284.1 GCA_028870815.1 Rhodospirillales bacterium
ACATGCTCAGCCAGAACCTCCGGGTCCTCGCCATAGCAATGCACGCGCAGTTGCCCGCGCACGCCATGCGGCTTGCCAATAACGCCCATCAGGATCAGCCGGTCTTCCACTACGCCCTGGTTGGATTAAGCGGCGGCTTCGGCTTTGGCCTTGGCGGCGGCGCGCTCCTGGGCCTTCTTCTTCGGCGCGGCCTGCTTCGGCTGCTCGGCATAAACCGGTGCCTTGATCAGTTCGGCCTTGGCCAGGAAGCGGGCCACGCGGTCGGTCGCCTGCGCGCCATTGCTCAGCCAATACTGCAGACGCTCGGTCTTCAGCAGCACGCGCTCGGCGTGGTCGGCGGGCAGCATCGGGTTATAGGTGCCCACGCGCTCGATGAACTTGCCATCGCGCGGTGCGTTCACGTCGGCGATCACGATATGGTAAAACGGGCGCTTCTTGGCGCCAGCGCGGGAAAGGCGAATCTTAACAGACATAGTGACTCCTTGGTTTAAACTTAAAAAGGTTTGCGGCCGCCCTTCGGGCCGCCCATGGCGGCTTGCATCTGGCGCATCATCGCCTCCGCCCCGCCCATCTTGTTCATCCGCTTCATCATGGTCGACATATCGTCGAACTGTTTCAGCAGCTTGTTCACATCCTGCACAGACGTACCGGACCCCGCCGCCACGCGCTTCTTGCGGCTGGCCTTCATGATATCCGGTGCCCGGCGTTCGGCGGCGGTCATCGAGCTGATGATCGCGATATGCCGCTTGAACACCGTCTGGTCTAAATTCGCATCGGCGATTTGCTGCTTGATCTTACCCACGCCCGGCAGCAGCCCCAGAATGCCGGAAAGCGAGCCCATCTTGGAAATCTGCCTGAGCTGGGAAGCATAATCGTCGAGATCGAACTTGCCCTTCGCCATTTTCTTGGCGAGCTTCTCGGCCTCAACTTTGTCGATAGTCTCGGCGGCTTTTTCCACCAGTCCGACGATATCGCCCATGCCCAGAATGCGCCCGGCGATACGCTCCGGGTTGAACTCATCCAGCGCGTCCAGCTTCTCGCCCTGGCCGATCAGCTTGATCGGCGCGCCGGTGACGGAGCGCATGGAAAGTGCCGCACCACCCCGCGCATCGCCATCCAGCCGGGTCAGCACAATGCCGGTGATGTTCACCGCCTCGTTGAACGCCGTCGCCGTGGTCACGGCGTCCTGGCCGGTCATGGCGTCCACCACCAGCAGCGTTTCCGCCGGGTTCACGGCGGCGCGGATGGCCTTCACCTCCTCCATCAACGCGAGGTCGATGGAAAGCCGCCCGGCGGTGTCCAGAATCACCACGTCGTAGGATTCGCGCCGCGCGGTATCCATCGCCCGGTTGGCGATTTGCAGCGGCGTCTGCCCGGCGATGATCGGCAGGCTGCCCACCTCGGCGCGGTTTGCCAGTTGCTCCAACTGCAACTGCGCGGCGGGGCGCTGTGTATCCAGGCTCGCCAGCAGCACCTTCTTGCGCTCACGGTTCTTCAACCGCAGCGCGATCTTGCCGGAGGTCGTGGTCTTGCCCGAGCCCTGCAAACCCACCATCAAAATCGGCAGCGGGGCAGGGGCGTTCATGTTCAGCGGCACCGTCATGCCGCCCAGCGCCTCAATCAGCGCGTCATTGACGATCTTCACCACCATCTGGCCGGGGGTGACGGAGCGCAGCACTTCCGCGCCCACCGCCTGCTCCCGTACCTTGGTGACGAAATCCTTCACAACGGGCAGCGCCACGTCGGCATCCAGCAGCGCCAGGCGGATTTCCCGCAATGCGTCGTTGACATCAGCCTCCGACAGCGCCCCGCGGCGGCGAAGCCTGTCGAAAATATCCCCGAATTTGCCCGACAGGTTGTCGAACATGCCGCTTCATCTCCACAACGCGATAAACAACGCAAAACGCGCCGTGGTGCGAACCCTCGCAGCACGGCGGTTTTATCCGGGGCAGGCTTTGCCCCCCTTAGGCCATCAAGTCAAGAGGTGGCGCGCAGCCCCGCCCGCATCCCCTCCGGTGAGGCGCCAAACCAGCGGTGGCAGGCGCGGGAGAAGGGGCTCAGCTCCGCATAGCCCAAAAGCTGGGCGATACCTGAGATGCTAAGATGCGGCTGGCGCAGATAGCTCGCCGCCAGGGTTTTGCGTACATCCTGCACCGCTTCGGCATAGGTCAGCCCCATATCGGCCAGGCGCCTTTGCAGAGTCCAGCGCGCCAGGCCCAGCGCATCCGCCACGTCCAGTATCGGCGGCGAGCCATCCGGCAGGCGGGAGCGTATTTCCGCACGTACCCTGGCTTCCAGCGGCACGCGCCCATGGGGCAGGCGGCGGCGGTAAGCCTCGGCCGCCAGCCGCGCGAACCGCCCGGCATCCGCCCCTTTCATCCGGCGCGAGAGGTCGCCCGGCGCGAACACAATCGCATTGGTCCGCTGGCCGAAGAACACCGGCGCGCCAAACACTGCTTCATGTGTGGCCCGCTCCTCGGGCTCGGGATGCTCAAAATGCACCTCCGCCGGACGGAAACCCGGGCCATAGGCCTCCCGCAGCAAGTTCTGGAACATGGCGATGGTGAGTTCCGCGTCCTGCCGGCGCTCGAAAATCCGCCAGTCCAGAATCCGGTATTCCAGCCGCAGCAGCTCGCCCTCCGCCACCAGCCGGGCCTCGCTTGCCTCCTGGTGCAGGGGGAATAAATCCGTGAATTGCCGCAACGCGGTGCCGATGCTGGGGGCAGTAAGTGCCAAATCCCCTACCAGCCCGTGGCTGGAGGCCGGGAAGGAACGCCCATAAAGCAGCCCGAAATCCGGCTGCCCGGAATGCTGGGCCGCGCGCTCCATCACCTCCACATAAGAGGATAGCGCCAGCCCGCCCTCGCTGTTGGCGTTCAAATTGGCCGTATCAATGCCTGCGGGCCCGAAAATCCGGTCCGCATCCGTGCCCAGCGCCCTCAATAAAGGCAGCAACCCCGCCGTGGCGCATAACGCCACTTGAGGCTCCCGCCCCGCCATAAAACCCATTTTTCTGGTCCCCCGCCCGGTTTACCCGTGGTCGGCGTTTCTCTCTGATGAGGGGAGACTAGGCTGGGTTTTTGGCCGGGGCAAGGTGGGGCGGGGAGTTGCGCCGCCTAGTGCCGAAACTGGGCAGGCGGATTGAGCGGCCGAACCTGCAAGGCGACATTCTACCCGTCGCCGAGGCGGATTATCAGTTCATCCGCGGGGAAGGCTATAGCGGGCACGACGCCTGCTATCCCGCCCGGGCCGGGTGTAAAGTATTAGAGGTAGTGTCAAATGTTATGCCAGTCTGTGTTCGATTGTTTTGATAAACAAATATAATATAGTCATCTTAGAGGTTTCTTGGAACGAGAGGTTCAAGTGATCTCAATTTCTTGTTGTATTTTGGGTATGGGGGCTGATGTCGATGCAAGCTGAG
>JAGWOU010000285.1 GCA_028870815.1 Rhodospirillales bacterium
TCAGTGAGTGAACTGAGTAGGGCCATTATCGCGCGGCACGGGATTGAGGCGCGGGATATAGTGGCGCACTCTGACATTGCGCCAAATCGCAAACGAGACCCAGGCGAGTTGTTCGATTGGCAGTGGCTCGCGAGGCAAGGCGTAGGCATATGGACAGAGGAGTTTGGCGTGCCAGGCGATCTTCTGGCGGATCTGGCGGCAATTGGCTATGACATAGGTTTGCCGGAGCGGGATGTGATCCTGGCGTTTCAGCGACATTTTCTTCCGCAGCATCTCACAGGAGAGTTGGATAATCTAACCGCTTGCCGCGCCGCGGCGGTGCGGCGCCTGGTTGACGCGCCAGTTAATCGGTCTTAGCACCGCGCCGATCCAGACGGCTGGACGGTCGCTGGCGGTTCGCCGTCAGAGGAAAGTCCGGGCTCCACGGAAAAGCGGTGCCGGCTAACGGCCGGCGGGGGCGACCCCAGGGATAGTGCCACAGAAAGCAAACCGCCCCGGCTTGCCGGGGTAAGGGTGAAAGGGTGCGGTAAGAGCGCACCGCCTTTCCGGTAACGGAAAGGGCATGGAAAACCCCACCGGGAGCAAAACCGAATAGGGGCGACCGGCGCACTGCGGCAACGCGGGGGTGCAAAGCAATTTCCGGCTTGTCGCCCGGGTTGGTTGCTTGAGGCGGATGGAAACGTCCGTCCCAGAGGAATGGCCGTCCAGCACCCGTTTTGGGAGCGGACAGAACCCGGCTTATAGGCCGTCTGGATCATCATTTCAATTTTGTAATAATGCTAGAACTTTTGGTGAACATATAATCGAAGCTCTCGCAAAAGGCGAAGGCTTGCTTAGGCCCATTCAGGGTTTGAAGCGGGTCGATTTTTTTTGACGGAGGTGTGGGGGCGTGGTAGTGGAGTTAAAACCCATGTTTTCCCATAAAGTGGTGAAAATGGGTGGAGGTGAAAGGTCACGGGCTTCGGGCGATGAAGCAGTTCTTTGGCAGCCATGAGAATAAGCGCGACGCAAAGGGGCGTGTATCTGTCCCGGCGTCGTTTCGTGCTGTCTGGAAGGATCATCAGGAGGTTACTTTGATCCTCCGGCCCTCCTTTATTGAAGGCTGCGTCGAGGCTTGGCCGTTGCCGAACTATGAGCGCTTTCAGGCGAAGGTGGAGGCGATGCAGGAGATGAGCCGGGAACAGGTGGGGTTGCAGACTCAGGTTTATTCCGACGCGGAGGAAGTCGAGTTAGATGCCCAGGGCCGTATTCTCATCACGGGCTATCTTGCCGAGGTGGCGAGCTTGTCTGATGCAGTGTTCTTCATGGGCCGTGGGGATCACTTTTTGATCTGGGAGCCGGTGGCGGGTAAGGCGTTCCGCGAGGCTTCCCGGTCCATGGCGCCCAAGCTCAGCTTCGGGGTCTCCGCATGAATGGATATTCACATATTTCCGTTCTTCGGGAGGAGGCCATCAGTGCGCTTCACCCGTCGGATGGTGGTGTGTATTTGGACGGCACATTCGGGGGTGGAGGGTATTCGCGCGCCATTCTCGAGCGCGCCGCATGCCGCCTTTATGCGATAGATAGAGACCCGGATGCCGTTGCTCGAGGCAACGAGTTGAGAGCGGCATATCCGGAGAGGTTCGAGATCATGGGCGGCCGCATCAGTGAGCTTGGTGAGATGTTGGCGGCACGAAATATCGATGCCTTGGATGGTGCAGTGTTTGATCTAGGGCTTTCATCCTATCAAATCGACGATCCATCACGCGGCTTCTCATTTCGGTTGGATGGGCCATTGGATATGCGGATGGGCCGAGAAGGCCGTGATGCCGCGATGATCGTAAATCTTTGCCCCGAATCCGAACTCGCCGATATTTTGTACAAATACGGCGATGAAAAGGCCGCACGGCGCGTTGCGAAGGCGGTGGTCGAGCGGCGCAAAGTACAGAAATTTGCGACAACGGCTGATCTGGCTGGTGTGATACGGAGTGTTGTGAGACCGGATAAATCGGGGATTGACCCGGCGACAAGGAGTTTTCAGGCGTTGCGTATCGCCGTGAACGAGGAGTTGTCAGACGTTGAGATGGCTCTGGAGCAAGCGGCCGCGTTGTTAAAGCCGGGAGGTCGACTCGTTGTCGTCAGCTTTCACTCGCTGGAGGACCGGATTGTGAAGCATTTCTTTGCTGAACGAGCGGGCCGTAAGCCTGCGGCTTCCAGGCACGATCCGGCGGGCCTGAAACCAACTGTGGCGCCGCTGTTCAAGTTGGTAAAGAACGCACCGGTTTTGCCTGGCTTGGCTGAAATTCGTGCCAACCCCCGTGCGCGTAGTGCGAAGCTGCGCGCGCTTGAAAGGCTTGCCGCATGATCGTCCGGCCTTTCACTTTTCTCACGGCTCTGCTCTTCGCTCTTTCTGGTGCCTATTTGTTCGTGGTGAAGCATCAGAGTGCGTCGTTGGAAGCCCAGTTGGAACAATCCGCGGGGGCTACCCGACAGGATGAGGAGGCTATCCGGGTATTGAAGGCGCAATGGGCGCTGGAGGCCGATCCTTCGCGCATCGCAGCTCTCGCTAGCCAATTCACGGGGCTACAACCGATGAAGCCCGTTCAGCTTGTTACATTGGCGTCCCTGGCAAACGATCTACCTGAACCGGGTAGCTCTGCGCCGTATGGCAACCCCGAGGACGGGGTGCCCGGCCTGTCCGGGCCAGGTGCAGCGCCGGCATCTCTTGGCCCCCCAATTGAGGTAAACGTTCACGTTGCTGCCCAGCAAGCCCGCGTTCAAGGTTTTTCCGAGCCGTCTCAGCAAACGGTGTACCCAACTCAAGTTGCGGAGAATATTGCGCCTGTAGAAGCGAATCTGCCGAAGCCACCGCCTGTTCGGCCGCATATATCCGAGCAACGTATAGCTGCGCATTTGGCGGCCGAAGTGAAGCCGCGTGCAAAAGTGATAAACCGCGCACATGTGACTCAGCCTCAGTCAGCAATTTATGAGGCTTCTGCCAGTTCGGTTATTCCCCAACCGCCGATGCCTCATCTAGAGCGGCGATTGCCGTTGGGCGCACAGGTGATGCGCGTGCGCGCCACGGCTGAACCCGAAAGGGAAACGCCACCTGTAGTACCGCTTGGTGGGGGGTCTTTACTTGGGATGGCTCAAACCGGGAGCCAAAATTGACTCTTAATTTGAGGCCGTCGGGCGATCCTTCTCCGGCGAGAGGTGGGCGCCTCGAAGGAGAGGGTGCTTATCCCGCAATGGAGACTGTGCGTATTACCAGCCCTGATTTGAATCAGCGCACAGCGTTGGAACGAGCGCGCGGCCGCATAGTTATTGGAGCATTTCTGTTCATAGCGTTGTTCGGTGTTCTGACATTAAAACTGGTATGGGCGACGATTGTGGCGCCCATACATCCAAGCGCCGCGCAAATTGCGGCCATGACACCAAAA
>JAGWOU010000286.1 GCA_028870815.1 Rhodospirillales bacterium
CAGCACTCCAAAAATCTCGTCCAGCCGGCTGAACACCGCCGCAGCGCCTTCCGCACGCAACGCCGCGCCATCGCCATGCGGGTCGAACCCGTAACAAATCATCCCCGCCGCCACGGCGCCGCGCATACCCAAACGGCTATCTTCCAGAACAATGCAGCGTTCCGGCGGAATTTTCGCATCCTTCGCCGCCGCCAGAAACACATCGGGCGCCGGCTTGGCCTTACCGCCCTTGGCGATCACGCTGGCGGCGGAAACACAGCGTCCCGCGGTTAATTCGGTAAGCCCCGTGCGGGCAAATTTCACCGCCATCTCCTCATCCGAAGAGTTGGAGGCTACACGCCAATCAAATCCCATCGCCGTCACGCGTTTCAACATCTCATCCGCACCGGGAATCAGCACGGCTTCCTCGCTCAGCGCGTCGATCAACTTGTCCGCCATGTCTCGCCGCCACCCATCCGGCAGTAATATTCCAAGCTGCGCCTCTATCATCGGCACCATGTCGCTCAAATTCATGCCTAGAAACTGCCGCATCGAATCTTCCGGCGTCATCTCCCAGCCTAGATTCGTCATCTCCGTCGCCACCACGCGGCTCGCAACCATCTCGCTATCAATCAGTACGCCGTCGCAGTCGAAAATAATCAAATCAGGCGGCACGTCTCATCTCCCATCCCAAGGGCAATCCTTGTGGTTGCCGCAGGCAGAGCCACCTCGGCACAAGCCCGGCCGCGTGGCCCGGCGCACCAGCCCCGCCAGCGCGCGGATGAAATCCGGATCGTCATTCGCCACCCTGGCCCGCACATAAACTGGCACGCCTGCTTTTTCCGCCACATGCCGGTTCTCGATATCCAACTCCACTAATGTCTCGATATGGTCGGAGACAAACGCGATTGGCACGACCACCACGCCCACGCCGTCCCGTCCCGCCTGCTCGATGGCCTGGATGGTGCTGGGCTCCAGCCATTTCTGCGGCGTTGCGCGGGACTGGTAGCACACCTCCGCCTCCACCCCCGTATCGGCCAGTAATTTCATCACCGCCGCACTCGTCGCCTCAATTTGCGCCTGATACGGGTCACCCGCCTTCACGATGCTTTCCGGCAGCCCATGCGCTGAGAACAGCACCCGCAGCTTCAAGCCCGGCTTCTGCGCCATGGCGTCCTCTATCGCCTCGCGCACCAGGGCCGTGGTGGCGGCCACATAGGCGGCATCGTCGAACCAGCAGCACAAGGTCGTCACCGGCACCGTCAGCGCCGCCTCGGCGGCGGCCTCGCGCCAGTCGGTCAGCGAGGATCCGGTGGTGGTGGTGGAAAAATGCGGATAGAGCGGCAGCAATAAAACCCTGTCCGGCGCCCAGGCTTTCACCTCCCGCACCGTCTCCCGCGCAAAGGGGTGCCAATAGCGCATGGCGATGAAGCAGCGGTAATTCGGCCCCAGCGCGCCCTCCAGCGCCTTTCCCTGCGCCTGGGTCGTCTCCAGCAAGGGGGATTTGCCACCCATCAGCTGGTAATTCGCATAGGCCGCCTTGGCCGAAGACCCGGCAATCAACCGCGCCAGCCACAGCCTGATGAACCAGGGTGCCCGGATAATCGCCTTGTCTGAGAATAAATTCACCCGGAAGGGTTTGATCGCCGCCGGGCTGTCCGGCCCGCCAAGATTGAACAGCACAATCGCCGTTCTCATCCGCGCCTCACCAGTTCCACCAGCCGCGCCACATGCGCCTCCGGCACATCCGGAGTGATGCCATGGCCAAGATTGACGATATGCGGATGCCCCCGCGCCTCGTCCAAAAGCTGCGCCACAGCGTCTTCCATCGCCCTGCCCCCCAGCTTCAGCAATAGCGGGTCCAGATTGCCCTGCAACACCATTCCTGGCGGGCAGGCCGCCCGTGCCGCGCCAATGCTGGTTACACTATCCAGTCCCAGAGCATCCACGCCCGCCTCACGCGCATATTCACCCAGCAACAACCCAGCCAAGCGCGGAAACCCGATAATCCGCACACCCTTATGCCTTGCCTTCAAGGCCGCGCAGATCCGCCGGTTCGGCTCGATGACAAATTCCCTGAACTGCGCCGGAGGAAACATCCCGGCCCAGCTTTCAAACAACATCACGCAATCGGCCCCAGCCTGCACCTGGGCGGAGAGATATTCGATCGTCGCCCCGGTCAGCACCTCCAGCACATCCCGCACGAAACCAGGCCGCTGATACGCCAGCTCCTTCGTCCGGCAGAACCCGCCGCCCTGGCCATCCAGCATATAACACGCCACCGTCGTCGGGCCGCCGGCAAAGCCGATCAGCGCCGTCTCTTTCGGCAAGGATCCCCGCAGCCGGCTCACCGTCTCAATCACCGGGGCATAAACCCCCGCCGCGCGGTCTGGGTTCAAAATCCCAATATCCTCCAAGGGCGGCAAACGTGGCCCCTCGCCTTCGGCGAAGCGCAAACCCTGCCCCAAGGCCATCGGCAATATCAGAATATCGGAAAACAAAATCGCCGCGTCGAACCCGAATTTCCGGACCGGCTGTAACGTCACCTCCTCGGCTAAAGCCGGGTTAAGGCAAAGCGAGATAAAATCCCCCGCCTTGGCCCGAACCGCCCGATATTCCGGCAGATACCGCCCCGCCTGGCGCATCAGCCAGATCGGCGGCGGCGATATCGCTTCGCCTGCCAGAACGTCCAGGAATTTCATGCACACCGCCTAAACCTAATCCTTCTTTTTTAAAAGATAGAGTGGGAGAGATGGTACCTTGTGGATAACGGGGGTTAACTTTGCCGCAGTGCAAATCCACAGGGTTATCCACAGGAAGAAACCCGCAGTAACCTGCTGATTTTTACATATCCCCGCGGCTTACCCACAGGCTGCACACTCAGCTCCATGATTTAATCCACCGTAACCGAAACTTTGCATTTATCCACGTAATCCCAATATTCAGTGGCGCGCCGAAAACTTATCCACGCTATGAAGCCGATTATGGACAGCCATAAGCTCAATATACACCTGATATCCGACGCTACTGGGGATACTTTGAGTGCCCTGGCACGCGCTGCTGTGTCCCAGTTCGACGAAGCCCAGGTCTCCTATCATCGCTGGTCGCTCATCCGCTCCCGGCTTCAGCTTCACCGGGTGCTGGAAGGCATCCAGGCCGAACCCGGCCCGGTGCTCTGCTCGCTGGTGGACGACGCTCTGCGCCACGAACTGGATGCCGCCTGCGCGCGCATGGGCGTCCCGCTGCAACATGTGCTGGACCCGTTGCTTGAAATGCTCCAGGCCCAGTTCGGCTCACCCGTGAAACATAAACCAGGCCGGCAATATGTGCTGGACGCTGATTATTTCCGCCGGATCGACGCCATGCATTTCGTCATCTCCCATGATGACGGCCAGGCCAATCGCGGCATTAACGAGGCTGATGTGGTTCTG
>JAGWOU010000287.1 GCA_028870815.1 Rhodospirillales bacterium
AATGGCCAAGGACCATGCGCGCCAGGGTGTGCGTGTGAACGCCGTGTGCCCCGGCGATACCGACACCGCCATGTTGCGCCGGGAGGTGCAGGATGACCCGGCGCGGCTCGCTGAACTGGCGGCGGCGATACCCCTAGGCAGGCTCGGCAGGCCTGAGGATGTGGCAGCCGCCATCGCGTTTCTGGCCTCCGGCGACGCGGCGTTCATCACCGGTGCGGCGTTGCCTGTGGATGGTGGTAATTCCGCCGTCTAGCCAAATCTGGTGGTATGCCAGGAGGAAACCGGATCAGGAGAGCAGCATGACTGAAATTCCATATCGCACGGCGCTTATCGTGGGCGCGGGGCCTGGCATAAGCGCCTCGGTTGGCCGCGCGCTGGCGGCGGCGGGGCTTAAAGTCGGCCTTGCCGCGAGGGATACAGCCAAGCTCAGCGCGATTGCAGGCGAGATGGATGCGCCGACATTTACAGTGGATGCGTCTGACCCGGACGCGGTGAAGCGCCTGTTTGAAGAAGCCGATGCGAGGCTGGGGCCGCCGGATGTGGTTGTTTATAACGCCGGTGCGCGTGTGCGCGGCGCAATTACAGAGCTGGACCCGGAACAGGTGCGCAAGGCGATTGAGGTTTCGGCGTTTGGCGGGTTCCTGGTAACCCAGCAGGCCGCGCGGCGGATGGTTCCCAACCGGCATGGCGCGATATTGCTGACCGGCGCCACGGCCAGTGTGAAGGGTTTTGCGCAGTCATCCAGCTTCGCCATGGGCAAATTCGCCCTGCGCGGGTTGGCGCAAAGTGCCGCGCGGGAATTTTCCCCGCGGGGCATCCATGTCGCGCATTTCATCATTGATGGCGGTGTGCGCAGCGCCGCAAGGCCAGACCCCGCCGGCAGCCCGGACAGCACGCTCGACCCCGATGCGGTGGCGAAAGCTTATCTGGCGGCACTGGCCCAGCCGCGCAGCGCCTGGAGCTGGGAGATTGAGCTGCGCCCCTGGGTGGAGGCGTTCTGAGCCGCTTGAGACCGCGCCGGAGCTATAACGAAGCGGTTTCGCCCACATCCAGCGTGAAGAATGCCTCCGGCGGGATGCCTGCTTCGGTGCGGGCGATGGCAAGATCCCGCTCCGGTGTGTCGATGGCTTCCGCGGTCAGTTGAAACGTGCCGAAATGCATGCCGATGGCGCGCTTTGCGCGAAGGTCCTGGAATGCCCGCACGGCCTCGGCGGGGTTTACATGCGCCGTCGCCATCATATCCCTTGGTTCGTAGGCGCCGATGGGCAGCAGAGCGAGGTCCGGCGCGCCGAGGCGATGATGGATTTCGCTGAAAAATTTCGTGTAACCGCTGTCGCCCGCGAAATAGATTTTGCGGCCGCGATGGTTGAGCATGAATCCGGCCCAGAGGGTCTCGTTCCTGTCCCATAAAGTGCGGGCGGCGAAATGCCGTGCCGGGGTGGCGGTGATATGGGCGGTGTGGAAAGAGGTTGTGTCCCACCAATCCAGCTCGGTGGCGCCGGGCAGGCGCTGGCGCTTGAGAAAGGCCGCGTTGCCGAGGCTGGTGACGATATGTGCCGCTGGAAACCGCTTACGGATGAGCCGGAGGGAGGCGATGTCCATATGGTCGTAGTGATTGTGGGACAGCAGGATAAGGTCGATCTTCGGCAATGCCGCGATCGAAAGGCCTGGGGCGCGCACCCGCTTCGGCCCGGTGAAACGCACCGGTGAGCAGCGTTCGGAGAATACCGGGTCGGTCAGCACAGTCATTCCTTCAAGGCAGAGCAGGAAAGAACTGTGGCCGATCCAGGTGATGCTGGGCGTGGCCGGGTCTGGCGGGGGATAGGGCTTGTTCGCGATATGCTCGGGCCAGCTGGCCCAGCTTGCGGGATCTCGCCGCATGCGGGCGCGGATCAGGCGCAGCAGGCCGGCGCGGCGGCGGGTGGGAGAGTGGGGGGAGGGTTCCGGGTTGAAGAAATGTGTGCCATCGAAATGATCGGTTTCAGGGATGCCCATGCGCATGATATTGGAATGGCCACAGGGCGGTTAAATGGGCCAGAGGCGCTTGATACAAGCTGTTAAGTGTGTGCGCGGGGGTGGCGGTCTCTTGTATCGGCGCCAAGGCAACGGATATTGTAGTCCTCGACAAGAATTATGGACCGATCATCGATGGTTGAGGTGAATAAAACCCGGGTTTTAATTATTGGCGCCGGCCCGGCGGGTTATACGGCGGCGATTTATGCCGCGCGCGCCAACCTGGCCCCGGTGCTGGTGGCCGGTTTGCAGCCGGGCGGGCAGCTGACGATCACCACTGATGTGGAAAATTACCCCGGCTTCGCGGACCCTATCCAGGGCCCCTGGCTGATGGAGCAGATGGCCAAGCAGGCCGAGCATGTGGGCACGGAGATTCTATACGATATCGTGACGCGTGTGGATTTCTCCGAGCGCCCGTTCAAGGCCTGGACCGATGCGGGGCTGGAATTTGAGGCGGAGGCGGTGATCATCGCCACCGGTGCGCAGGCGCGCTGGTTGGGGCTGCCATCCGAACAAGCCTACCAGGGCGCTGGTGTGTCCGCCTGTGCCACCTGCGACGGGTTTTTCTATCGCGGCAAGAAAGTCGCGGTGATCGGCGGCGGCAATACGGCGGTGGAAGAGGCACTTTACCTTACCCACCACGCCAGCCATGTGACGCTGGTGCACAGGCGCGACAGCTTGCGCGCCGAGCGGATTTTGCAGCAACGCCTGTTCGAAAACCCGAAAATCTCCGTTATCTGGGACCATGTGGTGGATGAGGTCACAGGCTCTGGCTCGCCAAGCGTGGTGACCGGCTTGCGGTTGAAGCACGCGGCCAGCGGCGAGACGCAGGAATTGGCGGTTGATGGGGTGTTTATCGCCATTGGTCATTCCCCCACGACCTCCCTGTTCAAAGGCCAGCTGCGCACGGATGACGAGGGCTATATCGTCACTAAGCCGGGCACGACCGAGACCTCCGTGCCGGGCGTGTTCGCCGCAGGGGATGTGCAGGACAAGATTTTCCGTCAGGCGGTGACGGCCGCCGGCACGGGCTGCATGGCCGCGCTGGAGGTTGAGAAATTCCTGGGTAATATTCCCCTGCACGTCAGCGAGGCGGCATAACAATGACCGGACAAAAAATGGATTGGGACAAGCTTCGGGTTTTTCACGCTGTCGCCGAGGCGGGCAGCTTCACGCATGCCGGGGATACGCTGAATCTCAGCCAATCTGCGGTGTCACGGCAGATTTCGGCGCTGGAGGAGGCGCTTTCAGTACCTTTATTCCACCGCCACGCGCGCGGGCTGATCCTCACCGAGCAGGGCGAGGCGCTGAACCGGACGGTGCGCGAGGTGTTCGCCAAGCTGGCGATGACCGAGGCGTTGCTGGCGGAAAGCAAGGAAAAGCCGGCCGGGCGGCT
>JAGWOU010000288.1 GCA_028870815.1 Rhodospirillales bacterium
TTTGTCCCCTTTTTGCGACTCGACCGATGGTGTGTTGCGACGCAACGGATATAATCACGGTTTCGTGTTTTAGGAAAATTATCTCAAACGTCCTCGTGCGGCGAAGTCAATATTAGCAAAAAGGTGTATCTGTTGTAATTTTGTCGCAGTCACGCATTGCGTTCTCTGCAATCCACCCGTAACCAACGCACATGCTTTTTTGGTGCGCGGATCTGCTCGGGTGAGACAAAAATTGGCCGGAAACAAGGTGTCCCTCCTTTCTTTTTGCAAAGCCGCGCGGGTGTGGCTGGCGGGCGCTTCTGTTCTGGCGGTTTCGGTTCTTGTTCCAGCCTGCGCGAAGGCGTCCACTCATCACACCGAGCATCACGTGGCGGTTCGCCACACCGCGCTGCATGTGCCTGTCAGGCATGAATATGCGGTGCACCACGTTCTGCCCGCGCACAGGCTGGCCAGCACCGGGCACTATAAGCATTACGCTGCTTCGCATTACCGGCACTATGCCGCTGAGCGCCACGAGCGTTACGCCGCCACCCACTACAAGCATTATGCGGCTTCTCATTACAGGCACTACGCCGCCGTCCATTATACGCATCAGCAGCGCGTGGCGGCGGAATTTCGGCATTCCCGCCTGCAATGCGTGCCCTATGCGCGCGAGGTTTCGCATATCGATCTCTCCGGCAACGCCTTCCTCTGGTGGGCGGAAGCGGCGGGGCGCTATGCGCGCGGCAATACGCCCCAGATTGGTGCAGTGCTGAATTTCCGGTCGATTGGCCGCATGCCGCTTGGCCATGTCGCGGTTGTCACGGCGGTGATTGATCCGCGCACAATTCTTGTCACGCAAGCCAATTGGGTGCCGGGTTCGATCACCAACGACGTGACAGTGCAGGATATTTCGGCTGACAATGATTGGACAGATGTGAGGGTCGAGCTAGGCGATACAAGCGCCATGGGTTCCGCCTACCCCACTTACGGTTTCATTTACGCTCACCCGGATAGCGGCACGGTCATTGCCTCCAATGGCGGGCGGAACGAAGTGGCCGAAGCGCCGGTGGCGCGCCCTGTGGCCAGCGAAGCGCCAGACCGCAATCTGCAATAACCGCGGCGCCCGCCTGCGGGTTTTGCCAGCGCCTTTTCCTGTGGCTAAGCTTGCATTGCTCAACATGAGGAGTGACGCATGACCACGGCAAATTCCCGTACCGCTGAACACCCGATCGACCCGATCTTCCTGGAACGCTGGTCGCCCCGCGCCTTTACCGGCGAGGAAATTTCCGAGCACACGCTGCGCACCATGTTCGAGGCCGCGCGCTGGGCACCCTCCTCCTATAATTCTCAGCCGTGGAGGTTTCTTTATGCAAGGCGGGACAACACCCATTGGGACAAGTTCCTGGGGCTGCTGAATGAATTCAACCGCAGCTGGGCCAAGACCGCCTCTGCGATCGTGTTCGTCGTATCTTCGGAAACCATGGCCGTGCCGGGTAAGGATACGCCGGTGCCCTCGCGCAGCCATTCATTCGATGCAGGTGCGGCCTGGGGGTATCTCGCCCTGCAAGCGGCCTTCATGGGCTGGCATGCGCATGGCATGGCCGGCATCGAGTATGACCGCATTTATACCGAGCTGAAGGTACCGCCGGGTTTCCAGGTGGAATGCGGTGTCACTATTGGCCGTCTGGGGCCGAAAACTTTGCTGCCGGAAGCCTTGCAGGCCCGCGAGGCGCCTAGCCCGCGCAAGCCGCTCACCGAACTGGTCTTTGAAGGCGGTTTTTGAATCTTGCAGAGGCCGCCTGGTAGGGCGGCCTTTTTAACCCGGCAGCCGGGCCGCAGCGCCCCGTGGCAGCAGCGCCAGCAGCATAGCGCGCACCCGGTGCCAGAAGGCCGAGAGCAGCAAGAGCGCGCAGCCCGCGATCAGCGCCGTTACCGCCAGACCCTCCGCCTGCGTGCCGGATGTGCGCAGCACATGCGCCAGCGCGTAGATCACATAGCCAAGGGCCGAAACCAGCAGCGCCCGCCGGTCCACCAGCAAAGCCAGCACCGCCAGCACCGCATACACCGCAACGGCGATTGCCGCCCGTGCCGCATCCCCGCCATTCTCCAGCAACCCCAGCAGATAAAACACCGGATGCACCAGCAGGGGTGCCGCCAGCAGATGCAGCCAGAACGCCACATCTGCCCGCCGCGTCAGCCGGGCGCGGTCTGACATGTCCCACCACACCCCCAAGGCGAACACCACCAGCCCGGCCAGAATGGTGAGATATGGCCAATAGGCCCACAGCCCTGGAAAGAACCCCAGGATTAGGCACACCACCAGCATGATCGCGGCACCCGCCCCGGCGGCCACGGTGACCGGCACATGAAACCGCCACCAATGCGCGTAAATCGCCAGCGCCTCCAGCCCGGCGGTAAAGCCCATGGTGAGATAAATCCGGGATTTCACATCCAGCCCCGCCTGCGCCAGCGTGTGCACCACGGGCATGACCAGCAGCATATGCCCGATCATCCAGCCGCCGATCACACGCAGCAAAACCAGCCACAACCCGCCGGCATAAAGCAGCAGCAGCAGGATGGAAGGCAGTGCCATGCGCCGCCTTCGGGTGAAATATTCCGCCAGTCCCCACGCCTCCGCCGCCAGATATAGCCCGCGCGGCGCCGGGCCCGAGGCCAGCACGTAGGTGGCAATCGCCACCAGCGCGATGGCGATGGAAACGAAGATATCGTTGAAGCCCCGCAGCAGCGGCACATATTCCTCGTCCACCGCCAGGCTGTGCCGGTTGGATGCGATGTAGGCGCGGAAGCCCTCCGCGGTTTCGGGGGGCATAACACCCGCCTGCACCGCCGCGTCCAAATCCTGGTCGCTATACATCAGGCTGTGGCGGGGGTGAGGTCTGGCTCATGCTGGCGGCCGCGAAACCCGTCGAACAGGCTCATCTGGTGCACGCAGCTCAGCGTGCAGGTTGGCGCGCAGCCTTTCTTGGTGTGGTATTCGCGCTTGATGTCCGCCAGCCCGTATTCCAGCAGCGGAATTGCTGGGTAGCCGCGCTGCTGCGAGCAATAATGCACTTTGCCGTCCTCGGTGATGTAGAGGTAGCGCGCCCCGGCCCGGCATTTCCAGTCATTCGGCTTGCCCTGCATCAGGTTCCGCTGGAACAGCTTGTAGTTCAGCGTATGCACCAGGGAGGGCGAAATTTCCGTCACCTTCTTATAGGCCGCCATCTGCGCGTCCGAGAGCGCCTTCAGCGCGCCGGAATGGTCGTGCAGCACGCCTACGGAATGCTGGAACCCGTATTTCGCCGCCGTTTCAGCGATGGTGATGACATCGCCCGTGCGCTCGCCCGTCACGCCCAGCACGGAGTTTACGTTCACATTGAACTTCGCGTGGTCTTGCAGGAGCTTCAGCCGGCCCTCCACCGA
>JAGWOU010000289.1 GCA_028870815.1 Rhodospirillales bacterium
GAAATCCAGCAGCGCATTTACCAGAGATCCCCATTTTCCCTTGGTCACGCCTATGGAAAACAAAAACAGGATGGAGAAATTCGCGGTTTTTTCCGGGGTGATGCCATGCGCCGCCAGATAATGGTTGAGCAAGGGGGCGGGGATGCCACGATCCTCCAGCTTGCCGGAGCGCGCCATGCCGGGGGTGGTGAGGGTCACCTTGATCGGGTCCAGCATGCAATAACCCGGCTCCAGCCCGGAAAAGCCGTGCCACGCGGCGTCCGGTTCCAGCGCCCAGCAGGATTGTTGCTCGGCCAGCATCTCCGCCGGCGCGTCGGTGAAGGGCAGGGTGGCGGCTCCATCGCGCACCATGTCCGGCTGCCAGACGCCGAAGAACCAATCCCCGCGTGCAGCGAATTCCGCTTGCAGCCGCGCCATGGTCTGGCGGAAGGAAACCGCCTCTGCGATGGCCTCGGAGGTAAGCAACTGCCCGCCGGCGCCATCCATCATCGCGGAGCTGATATCGGTGGAGGCGATGATGGCGTAGTTAGGCGAAGTTGAAGCGTGCATCATCAAGGATTCGTTAAAGCGCACATGCTCGATCTTCGCCCGGCGCTCACGCAGATGCACCATGGAAGCCTGGGAAAGGGCCGCCAGCAGTTTATGCGTGGATTGGGTGGCGAATACGCTGGGGCCGGTGCGGTTGGCCTCTGAGGCTTCGCCGCGCATGGCGTAATGGTTGTGGTAAAGCGTGTTGAAGCGCGCATGGCCGAACCAGGCTTCGTCGAACAGGATCTTGTCCACCGAGGGGCTGAGCAGCTCCTCCACCCTGGCGGCGTTGTAGCAAAGCCCGTCATAGGTGGAGTTGGTGACGATGGCGAGCACCGGCTTGTCGCCGCTGCCGGCGGTGAGGCGCGAGGTGGCGAGGTTATGGGCGATGGCGTCTTTCGCCAGAGAGGCGGGCGGGATGGGGCCGATCATGCCCAGATGGTTGCGGTAGGGCAGCAGATAGGCGGGCCGTGCGCCGGTGAGGGCCAGCCCATGTTCGATGGATTTATGCGCGTTGCGGTCCGCCAGCACGATCTCGCCGCGCGCGACAGAGGCGGTCATCACCACCCGGTTGGCGGTGGAGGTGCCGTTGGTGACGAAATAGGAGCGGTCTGACCCGAAAACATGCGCGGCATAACGCTCCGCCGCACCGATGGGGCCGGTATGGTCCAGCAGGGAGCCGAGATCGGCCACCGAGATGGAGAGATCCGCCCGCAGCAGTTTCTCACCGAAATAATCATAGAACATCCGCCCGGCGGGGGAGCGCAGAAAGGCTGAGCCGCCCGTGTGGCCGGGCGTGTGCCAGGAATATTCCGCTTCGTCCGCGAATTTGGTGAGTGCGCCGAACATTGGCGGCAGCAGCAGCTGGCGGTAGCGGCGCATGGCAGCCAGGATGCGGCTGGAGATGAACTCCATGGAATCTTCCAGCAGCCAGATGAAGCCGTCCGCCTCGCTCATCACCTCGGCGGGCACGTGGGTGGCGTCGTTGCGTTCGGCCAGCAGGAAAACCGGTACTTTCGCGTTGCGGGAGCGGATGGTTTTGAGCAGCGCCTTGGCATGGGCATGGCCGGAATCCTGGTGCAGATCCCAGTCCAGGATGATGGCTTGCAGATGCGGGTCGGATTCCACCTCGTCCTGCGCGTCAGTTGCGGTGAGCGAGATGGTGGCGTGGATGTCGTGGGTTTGCAGATCGGCCAGCAGCGCCCGCGCGGCGCGGCCTAGGGCGGTTGGTTCCTGCAATTTGTCGCAAACCAGCAGCACATTGAGCCCAAGGGTTTTGGGTTTCTTATCCTGTCCGGCCATGGGGCCTCCCCGCGTTTATATGCGCCCTGATTGGATGGCGTTTGGGCGGTTCTGTCCACCCCCAGAAGCCTGCCGAGGCTTTCCCGAGCCATGCCAAAACGGTAGCGTTGCCATCACAATCGAGGATGCAAGCATGGAAACCCGCTAATGACCGACGCTTCCGATCCTGTGGGCTGGGGGCAGGTTCCACCGCCACCCGGGAATTTCGGGAATGTTTCGAGGTTTTTAAAGAGTGACGACCTCATACGGTGAGGAGCAGACGTCCGTTGCCCAGGAAACCGCCGAAATGACTAAGACGAGCCAATTAACAGCCCGTTCTGCCCCCGTGCCGGGGCGTGGTTTTTTTGGGCCGGAAAGAGCCACGGCCCTCCTCACGCTTTCCGATGGCGCGATGATTGGCGGTTTTATCGGACAGGCGCTGGCAGCGGCGGCGCAATCCCCGCTTTTCGCGCCCTATGTGAATTGGCTCGATGCCAGCGCCTTTGTCGCGCCTGCTTTTGTGATCGGGGCGGTTCTGGGGTTTCAATACGCATTTTTCTCGGCCAGGGCCGCGCTTTGGTGTCCGCTCGCCCGTTTCGTTGTTTGTGCGCATGTGTTCTTGCTGGTTTTGGCGCTGCTCGACATTGCGGTTTTTGGCAAAGCCGCGCTCAATTTTCTTTTTCTGGCGCTGCCGTTTGCCATTCTCATCGCGTTTATGCTCCGCTTTGTCTGGCGCGGCGCCAAACGGGCGGCTGAGAATTTTTTGCCGCCACCGCCGCATCTGGCGCTTGGGGCTCGTGATGCCGCCGCCATTCTAGCTTGGCCGCTTTGCGCCACGATCGATTATTTAGCCCTGGTGCCGTTATTCGCGGTTTGGCGGTCGGATAGTGTCGATGGGTTCGCGGGCCTGGTAACCCTTGGCGTATGGTCAACGCTCGTCTTTCTTCTTGTGGTGGTTTCCACCTATATCGCGCTGGCCCGGCGCAACCGGCCGGTTTTGAACGCGGCGATTTTCGCGCTCATCGGCGCGCTGCATTTGCTGCTCATCGCGTTCTACGCGGCGGTTGTTTTCAAGCTTGCGCTTGGTTCTTACGAGTTGAGCGCCTCGGCACCGCTGGTTCCGGTTTATCGTATTATCCTGCTGGTGTTGGTGATGGCGATGCCGCTCGCCATTTTGCTGTTCCGGGGCATCCGGCCGCAATACCGGCAAGGGCAGGGCTGAATCTTCACGCCTCCGGCGGCGGCACCTGGCGCAGCCATTCCCGGGCGATGTCGATCCGCTTCGCTACCCACACATCCGGCAGGCTGGCCACGTAATCCAGGATTTTGCGCAAGGCGCCGATGCGCCCTGGCCGGCCGATGATGCGGCAATGCAGGCCGATGGAGAGCATTTTGGGGCTGGTTTCGCCTTCCAGAATCAGCGCGTCGATGGCGTCCTTTACATAATTGAAAAAATGCTCGCCGGTGTTGAAGCCTTGCACGGCGGCAAAGCGCATGTCGTTGGTATCCAGCGTATAGGGCAGAATAAGCTGGGGCTTGCCCCAGGTTGTGTCGTAATAAGGCAGGTCGTCCGCGTAGGAATCCGCATCGTAT
>JAGWOU010000290.1 GCA_028870815.1 Rhodospirillales bacterium
GGGCGGGTGCCGGCCGCCGTTCCTCGCGGATCAGGAAAACAGTGGCCAGAAAGGTAAGAAAGATCACCCCGCCCGCGAGCAGGAAGGTGGCGCGAATGCCGATGAGTGGCGGCAGGGTTCCGCCGATCAACGGGCCGGCCAGATTCCCGGCCATGTTCCCGGTGGCGACAACGCCCAGCGCCCAGCCGGATTGCGCCTTGGGTGTTTGTGCCGCGATCAGCGCCATGCAGCCGGAGGCATAGCCGCCCAGCAATCCCGCCAGCAGCCGCAGCGCCACGAGTTCCTCGACATTATGCGCCATGCCGATGAGCGACATGGCGATGGCCATGCCGAGGCTCGCCCGAATGAGCATCAGCTTGCGGCCGAAGCGATCGGCCAGCCAACCCCAGAGCGGTGCGGTCAGCCCCGCGGTGAGAAATGTCGCGCCATAGGCCGCGCCAGACCATTCGGCGATGGTGGCGTGGTTTGAAACGCCAAGTTCCCGTACATAAACAGGCAGAAAGGGCAATAGCAGCGTCATCGCCACGATTGTGGTGAAGCTTCCCAGCGTGCAAACCACGAGGTTGCGGTTCCACCGTCCCGTGCCGCTCGCGGTGCCATGGTCGTAAGCTGGCATTTAATCCGCGCCGATAATTTTGAAGCCGTGGGCGCGAAACCGCTCGCGGTCGTCTTGCAGCGCGGCCAGCAGGCGGTTGCGCGTCTCGTTGATATGCGCGGCGATGGCGGCTTCCGCCGCCGCTGCATCCCGCTTGCGGATGAGGGTTAGGATTTCATGATGCTCATTCCATGCCCGCTCACGTGAAGCTTCATCGGAAACCTCCAGCCACCGCACCCGGTGCAGCCGGACCATCGCTTCGGCAAGGGCCTTGGTAATTAGCGCGTTTCCAGAAAGCTTGGCGATCGCGACATGGAATTCCGTGCCAAGACGGTGCCATTCTTCGCGCGGCGCGGTGGGGCGGCAAGCCTCAAGCATATCCGCGATGGCGTTCAGATCCGCTTCCACCCGGCGCGCGCAAGCCAGGCGCACGGCGGTTGTTTCAAGCGGCAGACGGAATTCCGCGATGGCCACGATCTCGCCCAAATCCAGCGGCGCGACCACCCAATTCCGGCCCGCGCGGTGCACAAGCCCTTCGCCTTCAAGGCGCAGCAGCGCGGCGCGCACAGGCGTGCGTGACATGGTGAACCGGGTTTCCAACCCCCGCTCCGTCAGTTTTTCACCGGGGGCAAGACCCAGAGACAGGATCTCCTCCCGGAGCCGGTCAAAAATCTGGGTCATTTGCGACATCGTGATGGCTCCCGGCTACGCGGGAATTTGGTATCCCAATTTGGTATCCCAATCAAGCGCCATGCCGTAAGCTTCACCTGCCCGCCTGGCCGTTGAGCGGGTTATCGTGAGGGGGGATATTTTCTGGGCCGGGATTTTTCCGAACCGGAGATACGGTTTCTCAACCCGCCTGGAGACCTTGCTGGCCATCACGTTGCAAGCTGAACCGGTTTGCGCGTCAAAATGTATGAAAAACATAATGGTGGAAGGGGTTGGATTCGAACCAACGTAGGCGCACGCCAACGGATTTACAGTCCGTCCCCTTTAGCCACTCGGGCACCCTTCCACGTGGGGCGCGTCATGCAACGGGAGGAGGCTGGTTGTCAACGCAAGGGGCGGGAGATAGTGAGGGCTCATGGTTCAAAATCGTCCGCCTGCCGGTAGAAACGGCCCTCGTCAGCGCCCGCGCGGCGCGGAAAGCCCAGCCCAACCCGCACAGCGGCGCGGTGGCGCAGAGCGTGCCGATCCGCGCCGGACTCCTGGCGCACCTGCTGGCGCGGTTTGGCTTTATGGCACGCATGCGGTGGCGGCGGCGCTTAAGAATCCCGCCCGCCTCCTGCGCCGGCTGGTCATTACCGAGGAGGCGCAGGCTGCTCTGGCCGTGGAATGTCCGCTGCCTTGGCCAATTCGCCCGGAAATCGCCCCGCGCGAGAAGATCGACCAGTTGCTCGGCGCCCGGCCCGGTTCCGGTATCGTGCATCAGGGCATCGCCCTGCTGGCGGACCAGCTTTCAGCCCCGGCTTTGCTGGATGCGCTGAAGCGCCCCGGCCCGATTCTGGTGCTGGATCAGATTTTCGATCCCCGCAATGTCGGTGCGCTGATGCGCACGGCCCAGGCTTTCGGGGCTTGCGGCGTCATCGCGCAGGACCGCAACGCGCCGGAGGAAACCGGGGCGTTGGCAAAAGCCGCTTCCGGCGCGCTGGAAACCATTCCGCTCTTGCGCATCACCAATATCTCGCGTGCGCTCATTGTGCTGAAATCCGCCAATGTCTGGGTGGTGGGGCTGGATGGCCAGGCGCAAACCAAACTGCGTGGCCAGAGTTTCGCCGGGCGGCGTGTGGCGCTGGTGCTGGGCAGTGAGGGCGAGGGAATGCGCCGCCTCACGCGCGAAACATGCGATGAAATCTGCGCTTTGGCGATGCCGGGCGGTATGGAGAGCCTGAATGTTTCGGTCGCCGGGGCCGTTGCCCTGTATGAATTAACCAGAGCGGAATGATTGCAGAAAGTTTAATTGTCTTCGTTTTGTAATTTTTTCTTGCCGCCCGGCGCCGCTGCGCTAAACCCGGTTTAGGGAGAGGGGAATGCGGGAAAGCTTGGCGAAACGGCCGGATGGCCAGGCCGTCCTGGTTGTGGATGATGAACCAACAGTGCGGATGTTGGTGGTCGAGACGCTTGAGGAATACGGCTACGCCATCTTTGAGGCCGAAGACGCTGCCTCGGCGCTGGATATTCTCAAAGCACCGGGACGGATCGACCTGATGGTGACGGATATCACTTTGCCTGGGCAAAATGGTTGCGATCTGGCGAAAGAGGCGAAGCGGCTTCGTCCGGAGCTGAAGGTTCTGTTCATGACCGGCTATGCTCAGAACCTCGATACCCATGTGAGCACCAAGCCAGCTGGAGCGGATATCATCGTCAAGCCGTTTTCGCTCGAAGCGCTGGCCAAGAAAGTCCGCGCCGTTATCGATAATTAGGGTAGCCCAGGCAAAAAGAACCTCCCTCCGCCATAGGCGTGGCGGGGGAGGCTGTGGTGGTGCAAATTTCAGGGCTCGCGTCAGGTCGCTACGCTGAAAATTTAGTGGCCGGCACTGTCGGAGTTACCAACCGTATAGGTTGCGGGATTCTGGCCGGCTTTGCCGCTGTTGGTGCCGGCCAGCGCCGCAAAAGGCGCCAGAGCGGCAATCAGAGCAACGGTGGAAGCAAGTTTCGCAAAATGTGACATTGTGATTGATCCTTTCAAGTGAGCGGGGCGGGATAGCCTCGATAATCGATAATTATATGTACGTACGTACTAAATCAAGAACAATACGAACGACCGTACGTATACGAGCCATGCGACCAAA
>JAGWOU010000291.1 GCA_028870815.1 Rhodospirillales bacterium
AGCCTGGGCGGGGTGGATTTGCCCTGGCTCTCGTGGCAGGAAGCCCTGCTGGCCGTAGCCGCGCTGGCGGGATTCGGGGTTTTGCACGTGCAGCAACGCCTCGTTCCGGCGCCGCTCTTGCCGGGCGGCCTGCTGGGGCGGTTGCGCGGCGTCGTGGTGCTGGCATGGCTCAACACCGGCGCCATGTTCGCCTCGATTTTTCTGTTCCCGCTGCTGTTCCAGCGATTCTTTCACGAGCCCCCGGCGCGGGCCGGCATCTCCCTGGTGCCGTTTCTGCTAAGCGGCGCCGCCGGAGCCTATACCGCCGGGCAGACGACGCGGCGCACCGGCCTGATCCGCCCCATACTCATCGCCGGCCTGTGCTGCTCCACCCTCGGCTTCGCCTGCATGGCCGTTTCCCCGCTGATGGCGCCGGTGGCGTTCTCGGCCCTGCTGGGCTTTGGCATGGGCATGATGAACCCGCTTTTGCTGATCTCGGCGCAAAGCCTCGCCAGGCCCGAGGAAGTCGGCATCGCCACCGGCATGCTGCTGTTGCTGCGCGCCATGGGCGGAGCCTTCGGCGCCACTTTGGCCGGGGCGGCGCTGGATGGCAGCGGCCATGAGGCGCTTTTTGGCTACCGCTTTGGGTTCGGCTTTTGTCTGGCGCTAACCCTCACGGGGCTGCTGATCCTCTCCCGCCTGCCGGAAATTAAGCCGCGCGGCGGCTAAGCCCACTCTGCTCGCATCTTAGCTTCGCATGCCCAGTGTCGGCACCACGAAATGCAATACCAGCACCACCGCGAACAACAGTGCCAGCCAGCCAAAAAAACCGCCCAGCGTGCGCATGACAACCATCACCATCAGTGAGATGAGGATTAGTAAAAAACACAGCTGCCATTGCGGATCGGCGATGCCCACAACGGCCATCACCGTCAGCAAAAATCCGTCCACCCCCCCGGCAATGCCCATCACGATGGCGCCGGCGCTTTCAACTAGGTTAATGAATGTGTTGTTCATGCTACCCACCCGCCCCCCGGTGCGCTTCAACTACCCCAAGCTTCGAGACATCCAATTAGTATAAGTTCATTCTATTTTTTCAACAAAAATTGCCGTGATCCCGTCTTTTGATCCGACTCTTTACCTTTCAAACAGCATTGCGCTGATTGAAACTGGCCCGATCGCCTTGCCGCCGCCGCGCTCTTGCCATTCGTGCAAGGCGCTTGCACCTCGCTTCGTTTAGCCTTAACCCCGCCATTCTCGTTTCTTTATCGGAGTTTTCGTCATGTCTTACAGGGTTGCGGTTGCCGGTGCCACAGGTGCGGTGGGGCGCGAGATCCTGAAAACCCTGGCGCAGCGCAATTTTCCGGTTTCCGAGGTCGCGGCGCTGGCCTCCGGCCGTTCCGCCGGGCAGGAAGTCTCCTTCGGTGAGGACAAGGTGTTGAAGGTGCAGAACCTGGAGACCTTCGATTTCACCGGCTGGGATATCGGCCTGTTCTCCCCCGGCGCCTCGGTTTCCGCCATTCATGCCCCGCGCGCGGGTGCCCAGGGCTGCATTGTCATCGACAATACCTCCCAGTTCCGCATGGACCCGGATGTGCCGCTGGTGGTGCCTGAGGTGAACCCGCAGGACGTGGCGAAGTTCCATAAAAAGAACATCATCGCCAACCCCAACTGCTCCACCATCCAGATGGTGGTGGCGCTGAAGCCCCTGCACGACCGCTTCAAGATCAAGCGTGTGGTGGTGAGCACCTACCAGTCCGTCTCCGGCGCCGGCAAAGAGGGCATGGACGAGCTTTACCAAAACACCAAGGTCTCCTTCGTGAACCAAGCGGCCACGCCGCAGGTTGTTCAGAAGGACATCGCCTTCAACGTCATCCCGCAGATCGACGTGTTCATGGATGACGGCGCCACCAAGGAAGAGTGGAAGATGGCGGTCGAGACCAAGAAGATCCTGGACCCGAACGTACCCGTCATCGCCACCTGTGTGCGCGTGCCGGTGTTCATCGGCCATTCCGAGGCGGTGTATGTGGAGTTCGAGAAACCAGTTTCCGTGAAGGAAGCCCGCGAGGTGCTGGCCAAGGCGCCAGGCGTGGTGGTCGAGGACCGGCACGTGCCGGGCGGCTACATCACCCCCATCGAATGCCAGGGCGAGGACGCGACCTTTGTTTCCCGCATCCGCAAGGACCCGACGGTTGAGAACGGCCTCGCCTTCTGGTGTGTGTCGGACAATCTGCGCAAGGGTGCGGCCTTGAACGCCGTGCAGATCGCGGAAGTGCTGGTGGCGCAGGGCCTGCTTAAAAAAGCCGCTTGATCCCGGGAGCCTTACAGCGTCTCACCGGGCGCTCGACCATTTTATTTCCGGCCGGCCTAATTCTGTTGCTTCTCGCGGCACAGGCCGCCGGTATTCTGGCGGGGCAAGCCTTTCTGCCCCAGAATAGCCATGGCCCGCTCGCGGAGCGGCTGCTTTCCTGGGACGGCCGGTATTATTTCGGCATCGCGCAGCAGGGTTATGACTGGGTGCCCGCCAATCTGCATGAAACCCAGAATATCGCCTTTTTCCCGGCTCAGGCCCTGCTGGATCGGCTGGGGGCACTATTCGCCACACCCAACAACCCAATACCCGCGCTGTTGATGTCCCTTGGGTTTGGAGCCGCTTCGGTCTTTGCTTTTTATAACTTGGCCCGCCGCGTTCTGGCCGCACGGGAAGCTGGCATCGCCACCGCCTTGTTCGCATTTTGGCCCGCCAGCAGCTTCTTTCTCATGGGCTACCCAACCGGGCTGATCTCGCTTTGCGTCATCGGCGCGCTGGGCGCGCATCTGTCTGGAAGGCATTGGCGTTCGGCGCTGTGGTGCGGGCTGGGCAGCGCCGCCGCGCCAACCGTCATATTCGTGGTGGCGGCGCTATATCTGCTCCGCTTCATTGCGCTGCTGCGTCAGGGCGTTACATTGCGGCGGATATTGGTGCTGGCGGCCTGGGCGCTGCTCTGTGTCAGCGGACTGCTGGCTTTCATGCTGTATCAGCAATTCCGGTTTCACGATGCCTTGGCCTTCAACGCGGCCCAGTCAGCCTGGGGCACGGCCCCCGCTTTTGGCCAACGCCTGTACAGACTTGTGGATTGGCACTGGTACATTCAGCAAGCCGATGCTGGGTGGCATGAAATGGCGCATGGTCTGGCACTGCTCCACCAGGGCCGGAGATTGCCGGGAATGACCGCCATCGAATTTGGCATTCAGCGCTGGATCAACAGCCTCGCCATGGCGGTGGCTGTGCTGGGACTGCTTGCCAGCCTCGCCCTGCGCCGCCGCGCTGTCATTCTGCCCCTGTCCGGGTTTTGCGTGCTCGCCGGTTACGCCTGGTTCATCCTCTCCACCAACCAGAACATGCTCTGCGTGCCG
>JAGWOU010000292.1 GCA_028870815.1 Rhodospirillales bacterium
TCCCGCGAATTATTCGCTGGCTCTGGAGGGTATGTGGATGCACAAGGGCGCGAAGTCTCTGGGTGAGGGGCCCATAATTGCATTTATTCTCCGTAGATGGATGTGACGCTTGCCTGGAGTGAGTCCTTGGGTGGGACTAACCGGCTATTCTAAAAATAGCCGTCACCGTACGTCGTCGACCATTTGTATGTCCCTATTGCCACGGGCATTATCTGGTAATGGCTTAGGTGAGTTTTCCTGTCCGGCACGGTAATGATTGCTGCCCCTAGGCTGCGTAGTACCAGTTGTTGTGCTTGTGCCCGGCCAATGGCGTTGTGACATAACTTGCCTGTCCGTCAATTTAACATAGGACTCCATCAGTCATGTTGGCTAGAGTAGCGGCTTGGCGCGGGTACCTCGAATATGGCCATTTGTACCCAAAGAGGTTGCTCCAGAGAACAGTCGCTCTACCGGAAAGCAGGCATTATCGAGCAGGTCGACGTATCAAAATCCATCAATTTGGATATTTCACGAAAGCGATATCCAGCCCGGGCTCCAATTAATCCCGCGGTTCTTGAATTTTTATATAATCTCGTGCTTAAATATACTGTTGCGATATAGATATATTAATTGCGCATCATAAACAGTGCAAATATTTCCGCTTGGCTGGAAACGCCCAATTTTTCATATAGGTTGCGGCGGTGCACTTTCACTGTTTCAGGAGAAATGCTGAGTCGGATGGCGATGGCCTTGGTCGAATGTCCGGCGAGCAGAAGCACCGCAACCTGTACTTCACGGTCAGTTAGTGCGGGCGTGCCGTAATGGCGTAACTGCGCTTCCAGGCTAACCGCTTGATTTGGCGCAATTCCGGCCGTAGCGATTTGCAGTGTTGCCGCCAGCTTCATCATGGGCAGCAGCCAGGGGGTGAACAAGCAGAGCCAGCCCATTTCCTCATCCGTGAAACGGTTCCTGGAGCCAAGCGAGAAACTCAGTACACCATGGGGCGGCAGATCAAACAGAAATTGGACTTCGTCCTCCACGACATTGAGGGCGAAATAGCGTTGAAAATATTCGGTTTGCTTGAAATATTCAGGAACTACATCGTCAAGCCGGTATAGGCCGGGCGAAAACTGGCTCCGCGTGAATTGATAGTACGGATCCAACGCGTAGAAACTTTGTAGATATTCTGTGAAAAGTATGTCCTCGACGTGGTCGTCGTCGCCGACGCAGAGCAATTGTGGAGATTTTTCGGGGCGGAAGATCAAGGCAACCCAGGAATCGAAAATGACGGCATGGCGCAGGAAGGCAATAAGCGCCGGCCAAAAGCCCTCGTGATGCAAATTCTCCATTACGCGTGCCAGCCGCTGATGGAAGGCCAGGTCGGAAACCGGGATCATCTACCCCCCTCTCGGTATGCGTCTAACCCCGTAATGGAATGGCACGGGCGCGAATTTATATGCTGTGTTCATCGTCGTGCAACAAGGAAAAGAGGCAAGGCATGGGTTCTGGTCATATGGTGCGTCCGCGAGGCCGCGCTCTGGGTTTACCCCTGCCGGGCGTACCTGGCCCGCTGAATGCCATAACCGATGTACCCGGCATTGCCGTGGGCTACACGACGTTGATAGAGGATCCTCCCGGTGGCAAGCCGGTCCGTACCGGGGTGACCGCGATTTTGCCGCGCGCGCGGGCCGATCTGCTCAACCCGGTATGGGCGGGCACCTTCTCAATGAACGGAAATGGCGAGCTGACCGGATGCCATTGGATCAATGAGGCGGGGTACTTTACCGGGCCGGCTGCCATTACCAACACATGCTCGCTGGGCATTGTTCATCATGGCATTGTACGCTGGCTGGCAAAGGAATTTCCTGAAAAGCTTGGCGAAGATTTCTGGCCGCTGCCTGTGGTGGGCGAGACATTCGATGGCTGGCTGAATGATATTGCCGGATTGCACATAACAGAAGCGCATGTGCTGGCGGCGCTGGAAAATGCTTCATCCGGCCCCGTGGCGGAAGGCAATGTCGGCGGTGGTACGGGCATGATTGCCTATGAGTTCAAGGCCGGCACGGGAACCTCTTCACGCTGCTTTACCACCCGTATCGGCAATTATACGCTCGGTGCCCTTGTACAGGCCAATCATGGTCTCCGCCCGTGGCTAAAAATATGTGGCATGCCGGTGGGCGAGTTGATGATGGAGAACCGCATCTGGAGCGAAGAGCGCGGCTCAATCATTGCGGTTGTCGCTACGGATGCGCCGCTGCTGCCTACGCAATTGCGGCGCGTAGCACAGCGCATTGCCATAGGCATGGGGCGCGGCGGCACGCCATCTGGAAATAATTCTGGTGATATCTTTCTAGCATTTTCCACGGCGAATGATCATGGCCGCTTACCGGAGCCAGAGCGTCTGCGCTTCGAGGCTCTGAGCAATGATGATCTCGATGCGCTGTTTTTGGCGACTGTCGAAGCTGTGGATGAAGCAATTCTCAATGCAATGCTCGGCGCTACAACCATGACCGGCAAGCATGGGCATGTTGTGCATGCGATCGACCCGGAACGCCTGCGTAAACTTATCACAAAGTAAAACAATATAATCGTCAGAAAAAGCCGCGGCCAAACAGGAGACTTTTTAAGAAACAGGAGAGTTATATGAGCGATCCGACTTTAACCCCTAACCAGGGGGGCAGTCTGCAACGCAGTATGAAAATGCTGGGAACATTGTTGATTACCTTGTCGGCAATCACGCCGGCTTCTTCCGTATTCATTATAGTGCCGGGCATTGTTTCTGCTGCCGGAACGGGCGCGTTTATCAGCATGCTTGCCGGTGCCTTTGTCGGGGTATGCATGGCGCTTGTCTATGCTGAGCTCAGTTCGGCCTATCCGCTATCCGGTGGTGAATATGCCATTGTCGGCCGTGTTGTCGGGCCGTTCTCCGGTTTCATCGTCATGGGAGTTAATCTTGTCGGCTCCGTATTGATCCCGGCCGTGATGGCATTGGGGATGTCCGCTTATCTCGGGGTCATTTTTCCCAACCTGTCGGCTGTACCGACAGCGATTGTAACAATCGCCGTGACCACCGCGATCAGCATTTTGAACGTGAAAACAAATGCGGTGTTGACCGGCATCTTCCTTGTAATTGAAATCCTCGCCCTGGTGGTGCTGGTCGTGCTTGGTTTCACCCATGTCTCCAGGCCCGTGACCGACCTGCTGCTGCATCCGGTGCTGCTCGGCACTCACGGTCTCACCCATGCCTCGGCGGCGGCTATCGGCATGGCAACATCAGTGGCGATTTTTGCCTATAATGGTTATGGCTCTGCCGTGTATTTTGGTGAGGAGACGCACGACGCCAAAAAACATATCGCTCGTGCCATTTTGTGGGCGCTGGTTGTGACCGTTGC
>JAGWOU010000293.1 GCA_028870815.1 Rhodospirillales bacterium
GGCAAGGATGGCGAGCCCACCGATAATTACGCGCGCGGTATGGAGTTGAGGGCCACCTACACCATCTTTGCCGAGGGTTGCCGCGGTTCGCTTTCCAAGCAGTTGATGAAGGAGTTTGGCCTGCGCGAAGGCGTGGACCCGCAGACCTATGGCATCGGCATCAAAGAGCTGTGGCAGGTGCGGCCGGAAGTGTTCCGCAAGGGCCTCACCCAGCACAGCATCGGCTGGCCGCTTTCAAAAGATACTTATGGAGGCTCGTTCCTTTATCATTTTGGCGAGAATCTCGTTTCGGTTGGTTTTGTTGTAGGGCTGGATTATTCCAACCCCTATCTCTCGCCGTTTCAAGAGATGCAGCGGTTTAAAACACATCCCGCCATCGCGCCGGTTTTTGAAGGCGCCAAGCGCATCGGCTATGGCGCGCGCGCGATCAACGAGGGCGGGTTTCAATCGCTGCCCAAATTGGCGTTTCCCGGCGGCGTGCTCATCGGATGTGCGGCGGGCACGCTGAACGTACCGAAGATTAAAGGCACGCACACCGCCATGAAATCCGGCATGGTGGCGGCTGAGGCGATTGCCGAGGCTTTCGCGGGCGATAAGCCGGACACGCTCTCCGCCTATCCGCAAAAACTGCAGGAAAGCTGGGTGTGGCCGGAGCTGCACGCGGTGCGAAACATCCGGCCCGGCTTCGCGAAATTCGGCTTTTATGGCGGCCTCGTGAACGCGGCGCTGGAAACCTACGTGTTCAAAGGCAAGGCGCCGTGGACCCTGCATAACCATGCCGACAACACGACGCTGAAAAAGGCGAAGGACGCGACACCGATCGAGTACCCGAAGCCCGACGGCAAGCTCACCTTTGACCGTCTTTCCTCCGTGTTTCTCTCCAACACCAATCACGAGGAAAACCAGCCCGCGCATTTGCAATTGCTGGACCCCGCCGTTGCGATCACCGTGAACTATAACGAGTATGCGAGCCCGGAGACACGCTATTGCCCTGCGGGCGTGTACGAGATTGTAGGTGCTGAGGAGAATACGCCGCGTTTGCAGATTAACGCGCAGAACTGCGTGCATTGCAAAACATGTGACATCAAGGACCCCATGCAGAATATCAACTGGGTGGTGCCGGAAGGCGCTGGAGGCCCGAATTATGAAGGCGGAATGTAAGACGTTATGAGCATTCGCATCGGCATTGCCGGTATTTCCGGCCGCATGGGCATTTATCTGGCGCAGGAAGCTGCTGCCGCCGCCACGCTCTCCGGCGGCACCAGCCGCTCTGGCGCGGCACCTGCCGGCGCGCCGCATTTCCCGGATATCGCGGCCCTGGCGCGGGGCTCGGATGTGGTGATCGATTTCACCCATGCCAGCACCGTGCAGGCCCATGCCAAGGCCCTGGCCGAGACGGAAACGCCCTGGGTGCTGGGCACCACCGGCTACGGCCCGGAGGACGAGGCGGCGATTCAGGCGGCGGCGAAAACCATTCCCGTCATCGCCGCGCCGAATTTCTGCACCGGCGTGAATCTGCTGCTGCTGTTGGCCGAGAAGCTGGGCCATGCGCTGCCCGCCAGCCAGTACGATGCCGAGATTGTGGAGATGCATCACCGCCAGAAGGTGGATGCGCCATCCGGCACCGCGCTGGCCATTGGCCGCGCCGTGGCGGCAGGGCGGGGCATGGAGCTTGGTGAGGTTATCGTCTCCGGCCGGGACGGCCATACCGGCCCGCGCAAGGACGGCGAGATCGGCTTCGCCACGCTGCGCGGCGGGCAGATCGTCGGCTCCCACACCGTGATGTTCACGGCTGGTGACGAGCAGATCAGCCTCACCCACCATGCGTTTGACCGGCGGGTATTTGCCTCAGGCGCTGTGCGCGCCGCCTTGTGGCTGCACGCGCAGCCGGCGGGGCTATACGCCATGAGAGATTTTCTGAAGTTATAGGAGCCGTGAGGCTGCGGATATTGACCCCAGCCCCCTAATACGCCATCCGAACCCGGCCTTAAGCTATACGGGGGTTTTGCATGCGCGATCGCGGGGAGTTTCTGTTTACCTCTGAGTCTGTCTCCGAGGGTCATCCGGACAAAGTTGCCGACCGGATTTCCGATACCGTCGTTGACGCCTACCTGGCGGCCGACCCCTATGCGCGCGTGGCCTGTGAAACGCTGGTAACCACCAACCGCATCGTTCTGGCGGGCGAGGTGCGTGGGCCGGAAACCATCACAAATGAATATCTGGCGCATCTGGCGCGTCTGGCGGTGCATGATATCGGCTATGACCAGGAGGGTTTCTCCTGGAAGAACGCCGAAATCTCCGTGCATCTGCATGCGCAGTCCGCGCATATTGCTGTGGGCGTGGACGCCGCCGGCAACAAGGATGAAGGTGCGGGGGACCAGGGCATCATGTTCGGTTATGCCAGCACGGAAACCCCGGCGCTGATGCCCGCCCCCATTCATTACTCCCACCTGATTCTGCGCCGCATCTCCGAGCTTCGCCGCGCCGCCGACAGCCAGGTGAAGGGCCTGCTGCCGGACGCCAAGAGCCAGGTGACGCTGAAATATGTGGACGGCAAGCCGGTTGGCGCCACCTCCGTGGTGGTTTCCATCCAGCATGAGCCGGGCTTTACCCCTGACCGGGTGAAGGAGATGCTCCGCCCGATCGTGACCGCCGCTCTGCCGGATGGCTGGATGCCCAAGGACGACGAATTCTACGTCAACCCCACCGGTATTTTCGAGATCGGCGGGCCGGACGGCGATTGCGGCCTGACCGGACGCAAGATCATCGTGGACACTTATGGCGGTGCCGCTCCGCATGGCGGCGGCGCGTTCTCCGGCAAGGACCCCACGAAGGTGGACCGTTCCGCCGCCTATGTCTGCCGTTACCTCGCCAAGAACGTGGTGGCCGCAGGTCTGGCCGAGAAATGCACGTTGCAGCTCTCTTACGCCATTGGCGTTTCACAGCCGCTGTCTCTGTACGTGGATCTGCACGGCACTGAGAAAGACGTGGACCATGTGAAGCTGGAACGCACCCTGCGCGAGTTGGTGAACCTCACCCCGCGCGGCATCCGCGAGCATCTGCAGCTTAACCGGCCGATTTATGTGCCCACTTCCGCCTTCGGCCATTTCGGCCGCACGCCGGATGAGGAGCTGGGCACCTTTACGTGGGAGAAGACCGATCTGGTGCCTGCGCTGAAGAGCGCCTTCAACCGCTAAGGTTTTTGGGCTTTTTTCAGGAAGGCCCAAGAACAATTCGTCTGTCGCGCAGGCCTGGGGCAGTTTGCCCCAGGCCGCATTCTATTCTGGTGGCATGATGCAAACCCGCGCCGAGGATATTTCGCCCGCTTCTCCGCCGCTTTGGCTGCGTGCGGCGCCGGTGTTGTTTCTGCT
>JAGWOU010000294.1 GCA_028870815.1 Rhodospirillales bacterium
AGCAATCCGTTCTTGAAGCTGTTATTGAAGAAGATATCCGCGAAGCTAGGCGCGATAATGCAGCGAATCCCGAAATCTTTCAGTGCCCAGGGGGCGTGCTCGCGCGAGGATCCGCAGCCGAAATTATCGCCAGCCACCAGAATTTCCGCCTTGCGGTAAGGCTCCTGGTTCAGCACGAAATCCGGGTTCTCGGTGCCGTCCGCGTTATAGCGCATATCGGCAAAGGCGCTTTTGCCAAGGCCGGTGCGCTTGATGGTCTTGAGGAACCGCGCGGGAATAATCTTGTCCGTATCGACATTGTCGATATTCAGCGGCGCGGTGATGGCGGTGAGGGTGGTGAATTTATCCATTAGACAGCTCCCGCACATCTGTGATCTTGCCGGTAACGGCAGCGGCGGCGGCCATGGCGGGGGAGAGCAGGTGGGTCCGTCCGCCTGGTCCTTGGCGGCCTTCGAAATTCCGGTTGGAGGTAGAGGCGCAGCGCTGGCCCGGTGTCAGCTTATCCGGGTTCATGCCCAGGCACATTGAACACCCTGCCTCGCGCCACTCAAACCCCGCGTCGGTGAATATCTGCGCCAGGCCTTCTTTCTCCGCCTGCTGTTTCACCAGGCCGGAGCCTGGCACCACCAATACGCGTACACCCTCGGCCACATGGCGGCCCTTGGCCACCGCAGCGGCGGCGCGCAGATCCTCGATGCGGGAATTGGTGCAGGAGCCGATGAACACCACGTCCACCTTGGTGCCCTCGATCTTCTGCCCGGCTTCCAGCCCCATATAGCTCAGCATCCGCTCCATCTGGGCGCGCTTGGCGGCGTCTTTCTCATCAGCCGGGTTTGGCACGGAGCCGGTCACGGGGATCACGGTCTCCGGGCTGGTGCCCCATGTAACCTGCGGAATAATGTCCTCGGCCCGCAATTCGACGATCTTATCGTAATGCGCGCCCTCATCGCTGGGCAGGGTTTTCCAATAGGCCACAGCAGCGTCGAAATCCGCACCTTTCGGCGCGAAGGGGCGGCCCTTGATGTACTCAAAGGTCACTTCATCTGGCGCCACCAGCCCGGCGCGCGCCCCACCTTCGATGGACATGTTGCACATGGAAAGCCGCCCGGCCATGTCCAGCGCGCGGATGGCCTCGCCTGCGAACTCCATCACATAGCCCGTGCCGCCGCCGGTGCCGATCTTGCCGATGATCGCCAGCATGATGTCTTTGCCCGAGCAGCCTTCCGGCAGCTTGCCATCCACGCGGATGAGCATGTTCTTCGCCGGTTTTTGCAGCAGGGTCTGGGTGGCCAGCACGTGCTCCACCTCGGAGGTGCCGATGCCAAACGCCAGTGCCCCCATGGCGCCATGGGTGGAGGTATGGCTGTCGCCACATACGATGGTCATGCCCGGCAGGGAAATGCCCTGTTCCGGGCCGACAACGTGCACAATGCCCTGGCGCGTGTCGGACATCGGGAAATACGTCACCCCGAAATCCTTCACATTCTGCTCCAGCGTGGCGATCTGCAACGCGCTTTCCGGCTCGTTCACCTCGGTCAGCCGGTCTGGGCTGGTGGGTACGTTATGGTCCACCACGGCGATGGTGTTTTCCACCCGGCGAACCTTGCGCCCCGCCATGCGAAGCCCCTCAAATGCCTGCGGGCTGGTTACCTCATGCACGAGATGGCGGTCGATATAGAGAACGCAGGTGCCGTCCTCCATCCTGTCCACCACATGGGCATCCCAAATCTTGTCGAACAAGGTCCGCGGCATTTGCGTCAACTCTCCACAGTTACAAAAGGCCAGGAGGATTTTGTCCTCCTGGCCCCTTAAGCATTCGCGCTCAAAACTCGTTACCCGTTCCGGGCAACGCTCCGGCTCAGGCGGAAGGGGCTTCCACCTCGCGGGCCTTCTCCGCGATACGGGCGGATTTGCCGCGGCGGCCGCGCAGGTAATACAGCTTCGCACGGCGCACATCGCCACGGCGCACCACGGTAATGTCCGCGATCACCGGCGCATAAAGCGGGAACACGCGCTCCACGCCCTCACCATAGGAGATCTTGCGCACGGTGAAGGAGGAGTTGATGCCCCGGTTGGAGCGCGCAATGCACAGTCCCTCGAAAGCCTGAACGCGCGAGCGCTCGCCTTCCTTCACGGTCACGTTCACGCGCAGCGTGTCGCCAGGGGCGAAGGCGGGGATCTTTTTGCTCTCGGTCAGCTTCGCAATCTGCTCGGCATCGAGCTGCTGGATGATATTCATGGGTTAGGTCCTTCTCGAAATCGGGTGTTTAAGGCGCTGCGGCGCCGGTTGCAATGTATTGGGCGTACAGGTCGGGTCTGCGGTTTTGCGTGGCGGCGATGGCCTCCGCCTTTCGCCAGGCGGCGATGGCGGCATGGTTGCCCTGGGTCAGCACCTCCGGCACGGCGCGGCCGTCCCACAAGGCGGGGCGGGTGTAATGCGGATATTCCAGCAAGGGTTCGGAGAAGCTCTCCTCCATGCCGCTTTCCGCATGGCCCATCACGCCGGGCAGCAGGCGGATGACGGCATCCAGCAGCACCAGGGCAGGTAACTCTCCGCCGGAGAGCACATAGTCCCCAATGCTGATCTCCTGGCCGCCGCGGGCTTCGATCACGCGCTGGTCGATCCCCTCAAACCGGCCGCAGACCAGGATTGCACCCGGGCCTTCCGCCAGTTCCCGCACCTTGGCTTGCGTCAGCGGCTCGCCGCGCGGGGTAAGGAAGATCAGCGGGCGGTCGTCCGCTACGGTGCCGATGGCTTCGTCCACCACATCCGGGCGCAGCACCATGCCAGCGCCGCCGCCGAAGGGCGTGTCGTCCACCGCGCGGTGGCGGCCCAGCCCGAAATCCCGGATATCCGTGACTTTCAGGCTCCAGGTCTCAGCTTCCAGCGCGCGGCCCGCCAGGCTTTCGCCTAGAGGCCCAGGAAACATGCCAGGAAAAAGTGTAAGGATATCAGCGCGCCAGCTCATTCGCCCGCTTCCTTCGCTTCCACTTCCAAAGGCGGGTTCACCACCACATAGCCATCCGCGATCCGTACCTGCGGCACGCAAGCCTGGGTGAAGGGAATCAGCTTACCCCCCGGAGACAGTTCCAGGCTGGCCCCCGCGCCGTAATCCAGCACGTTGCCCACCTTGCCGATCACCTTGCCGCTCTCATCATGGGCAGCGAGCCCGATCAGATCGGCGAGATAAAACTCCTCCTCCTCGGCCTCCGGCAGAACGGAGCGGGGCAGGAACAGCTCGGCATTGGTCAGGCGCGCGGCTTCGTCGCGGTCGGTGATCCGGCGCTTCGTCCCGTTGGAGACCGCGCTGATCCAGGCGACATTGTCATGCGCCCAGTCGAGCGCGAACTGCCGCCCCTT
>JAGWOU010000295.1 GCA_028870815.1 Rhodospirillales bacterium
GCCGTCGGTCAGCTCACCCTCGGTCTCCGCGGCAACTGTTGAATTTGTGTCCTGGAGCATCGCGGACATCGGGTATATTCCTCCACATGTGATATGAGTGTGCTCCGCGGCCCGACTATACGGTGATCACGGCAAAGCGGCTTTCTACTGGCACACCAAATGCCAATAGTCAACAAGACGGACCTCCACCACCTTGGCAAAGAGGGCAATCCAGCCGCCATTTTCCACTTATATAATTGTGGCGAAATCTTGTGCTGTTTCCAAAGATTTACAAAGATGCTAATTTTGCGGTGGACAAGCACCAATTATTTGGTGTTTGGTATACCCAATACACACGAAATGGGTTGGCTAAGCTGGTGCCGGAACATTAATTCCGGGAAATAGAGAGTAAGCGGGGTCGTCGCGTTTGTCGGCTCCTTTTTTTCATGTTTGCTGAATGAGAACCATCGCGGAGCGCGAGAGTGGAGGAGAAAAATGTCTAGTTCAATAAATCAAACCGCCGGAATGCCCGGCTCAGCCCAGGAGATCACTCCTGAGGTGAATAGCTTCCGCTGGCGGATGCTCATTCTGGGCGTCGTCTGCATGATCATGATCGCCAATCTGCAGTATGGTTGGACGCTCTTCGTGCTGCCGCTTCATCAGCTCCATGGCTGGGCAGTGGCTGACATCCAGTTCTCCTTTGCGCTCTTCATTGCGCTCGAAACCTGGGTGACGCCGCTCGACGGCTGGATTGCCGATTCGCTTGGGCCGAAATGGGGCCCACGGGTGGTGATGGGCGCTGGCGGCCTGATGGTTGCTGGCGGCTGGGGCATCAACTCCGTGGCAAACTCTCTGACAGCGCTTTACATCGGCGGCGCGCTTACCGGCTTTGGCGCTGGCGCTGTCTACGCCACCGCTGTTGGCAACGCGACCAAGTGGTTTGCTGACCGCCGCGGCCTTGCCACCGGCCTCACGGCTGCCGGCTTCGGCGCGGGTGCCGCGCTGACCGTTATTCCCATCCGCATGGTTCTGCATAGCTCCGGTGTGGGCGCGGCGTTCCTGACCTTCGGCCTGATCCAGGGCGGCGTTATCCTCATCGCCTCGCAGTTCATCCGCGCGCCGTTCCAGGGTGAGCTTCCCCCGCCGCCCAAGAAGAATGCGAACCACGCGTCGGCCCGCAGCTACACCTCCGGCGAAATGCTGCGCACCCCGGTGTTCTGGGTTCTCTATCTGCTGTTCCTGCTGATGGCCGCTGGCGGCCTGATCGCCGCGGGCAACATGGGCAGCATCGCGAAGGCTTACGGCGTGGCGGATATGCCGACCCTCTTCGGTGCTGGCGCGCTGGCTGTTGGCCTGATCTTCGCTAACATCATGAACGGTATTGCCCGGCCGCTGTTTGGTTCAATCGGCGATAAAATTGGTCATACCAACACCATGGCTCTGTCCTTCGGTCTGGGCGCCATCGCGTACTTCATGATGACTATACTCGGCTCGAACCCCTGGGGCTTCGTGCTCAGCATCGGGTTGATCTTCGTCTGCTGGGGTCAGATCTTCAGCCTCTTCCCGGCTTTCTGCACCGATCTCTTCGGGCCGAAATACGCGACGACGAACCTGTCCTTCCTGTATACCTCCAAAGGTGCCGCAGGCTTCCTGGTTCCTATCGCTGCTTATATCGTGGCGCAGACTCATAACTGGACCAACATCCTGCTGCTGACGACCGGCATCAACGTTGTCGCGGTGATCCTGGTGTGGCTGGTGCTGAAGCCGGCAGAAGCGCACTACCATGCTTCTCAGGACAAGATGGAAGGCGCTGCTGCAGAGTAAAAGCAGCTCCATCGACCTAACGGGGCGGCGCCAGATGGCGCCGCCTTTTTTATTGCCCCACGCCCGCCTAAAATGATACGCGCTTGGATTGCCGCAGCGGTGACGAATCAAGCCTGTGAAATCATTTGCTTAGAAGACGGCCTGGTGCGCCTGTCTAAACGCGACGCGCTCTAAATTCCGACCATGGCCCAGCCTTATGTTCCCGTGGAGCGGGCATATCGTGTCAGGGCCATGCAGCGGCCGGGAAACCAAAGTGTCACCACCTCAGCTACAGTTGAGAGCGTATAGGATGGAGCTATTGACCCGACGAATGCTGCTGGTTTGCAGTAAAGTCCGACTTACGCCGGTTCCCTCACGGCGGCGGCGATCTTTAATGCCGCGTCCGCCAGATTCCGGGCGGCAATAATCGGCAGGCCCGATTTACGCAAAATATCCTTGCCGAGCTGCACGTTGGTGCCCTCCAGCCGGACCACCAGCGGCACCGATAGAGAAACCTCACGCGCCGCCGCCACAACACCTTCCGCGATAATATCGCAGCGCATAATGCCTCCGAAGATGTTCACCAGAATGCCTTTGACCTTGGGATCGGACAGGATGATCTTAAACGCGGCGGTCACGCGCTCTTTCGTTGCTCCGCCACCGACATCAAGGAAGTTCGCGGGTTCAACGCCGTAGAGCGCGATAATGTCCATGGTCGCCATGGCAAGCCCGGCGCCATTCACCATACAGCCGATCGACCCCTCCAGCGGCACATAGTGTTGCCCATGCTTTGCAGCCTCAATTTCCCTTGGGTCTTCCTCGGCTTCGTCACGTAGAGCCTCCAACTCCGGATGGCGATATAGCGCACTGTCATCCAGCGTGATTTTCGCATCCAACGCGACAAGCTCGCCGGAAGTGGTGACAACCAGCGGGTTAATTTCAAGCACGGAGCAATCCAGGGCCATGAACGCCCGATAAGATCCGCATAGTAATTGCGTGAAAAGTTTCCGCTGCGGCGCATCCAGCCCAAGCCAAAAACCCAGCTTGCGGACGTGGAATTCAGAAATCCCCGAGGCTGGATCAATTGTAACGCGCAAGATTTTTTCGGGTTGCCGCTCCGCAACGTCCTCGATCTCGGCCCCGCCCTCGGTCGAAGCGATGATCATGACGCGCGACGACACGCTATCAACCAGAAACGAGAGATAAAGCTCGCCGGCAATAGCGCACCCGGCTTCGACGTAAACCTGCCTAACAAGCTGGCCCGATGGCCCGGTCTGTTGTGTTATCAGCGTGTTGCCCAACATCGCCTCAGCCGCGACGGCAACATCACTAAGCGAATGTTCAAGCCGGACGCCGCCTTTGCCCTGAGGATCATTCTTGAAATGCCCGTTACTACGCCCGCCCGCATGTATTTGCGATTTCACGGCGTAAACAGGACCAGATAGGCGCTCCGCCAGAACCCTGGCTTCTTCACTCGTCCGCGCCAGATATCCATCCAGCACGGACACGCCATAGGATTTCAACAATGCCTTCGCCTGGTGCTCGTGAATGTTCATGA
>JAGWOU010000296.1 GCA_028870815.1 Rhodospirillales bacterium
GGGCGGATGCCCATGCGCAATATGAAATCCGGGTCTATGCCGAGGCGATGCTGAAGCTCACCGAGGCTTGGGTGCCGCTTTCCTACAAGGCGTTTTGCGATTACCGGCTGGGGGCCGTCACCTTCTCAGCCAAGATGCTCGACTGCGTGAAGAAGATGCTGGCGGGCGAGGCGGTGACGCAGGAAGGCTCCGGCCTTTCCAAGCGCGAATGGGTGGAGTTCCAGGCCGCCCTAGGCCGGGGTTAAAACCCCGCCCTTCCAGTTTTGCAGGGTCACGAAGCTGGCGGTGTTCTGGCCTGTGGCGTCGAATGCCGCGCCAAAGCCGTTCAGCAGCACGCCTTTCGCCAGGTTCAGCTTCCGCAGCGCGGTCAGCACTGCCCCGGGGTCGCCGCCGATTGTGTTCAGCGTGTCGAAAACCAGCTTGGCGCCGACATAGGCAGTGCAGGATTCGGCGGAGCGCGGCGGCACGCCGTACCGGGCTTCGTAGGCGTCGGCCACCTGTTTCGCCGGGCCGGGGAAAAACGGCGCGCCGATCACCAGTGTGCCATCAAGCACGCTGCCCAGGGCGATTTGCGTATCACGCAAACCATAGCCGCTGCCGCAGCCAATCAGCGAGGCGGGGCGCCAGTGCAGGTCTTTCATGGCCTGGAACAGCGCCAAAGTATCATCCGGTCCAGCGGCATGCAGCAGCACGTCCACCTTGGCCCGCATCATCCGCCCGACCTGCTCTGAGAGGTCAACGGCGTCCTCTGGATAGCCCGCTGCCAGCGCGATGGGCAGCTTTGCCGCGTTGAGCGCCGAAATGACCGCCCCCGCGATGGCGCCTCCCGTGGCGCCGGAGTTGAACAGCAGCCCCAGATTCCGTTTGGCGAACCGGGTTTGAATGGTGCTGGCCGCGAGCATTCCCGCCATGGAGGTGGTGGGGCAGGTGCGCAGCAGATATTTGAAGCCGCGCGTCATGATGCTGTCGGCCGGGGCGGTGAGTTCGATGAAAGGCGTTTGCGCCAGCTCCGCTGCCGCCGTGGCGGGATAGGAAAAAGCCGAGGTGCCGCTGCCCAGCAAAATATTCGCGTGCTGGTTGGAGATCAGCCAGTTTACCGCGCTATTCGCGCTGGCTTGCGCCGGCATATCCGCCTTGGCGATGGAAACCGGCTTGCCGGCAATGCCGCCGCCGGCATTCACCGCATCCACCGCGAGTTGTATGCCCCGCAGCGTTTCATCGCCCTCCAGGGCGTAAGCGCCGCTCAACGGCAAGGCGGCGCCAAATTGCGGCGCGGGCGCGGAGCCGCCACCGCCCTTGCCGCTGGTGCCGGCGGCGAGGCTAGGTCTGGCGAGGCTGAGCGCGGCGGCGGCGCCGAGCAGCTTCCGGCGGTGGAATGCGTGCATGCGCCGTCTAGAGCCGGATCGGTTTAGGTTTGGTCATTCTCATGACCTAACCTAAACCGTGAATCCGCCTCTCATCAATGATTTAGAGGGCGATTCAGATTTTAGCCCCGCGCGCGAAGCGAGCGCGGCTAAAATCATCGCACTCTAACTCGCACCCCGCCAGGGTTGACGCAAGCGCGTGCAGGGCGGCGATATGCGCGCATGATTCTGCCTGAAACGATGCGCTATATCGGCGTTCCCCATCCCGGCGCGCCGGAGGCGATGGTGCTGGCCACGGGGCCGTTGCCGGTGCCGAAGGGTGATGAGGTGCTCATCCGCGTGCAGGCGGCGGGGGTTAACCGGCCAGATGTGATGCAGCGCCAGGGGCATTACCCGCCGCCGCCCGGCGCCAGCCCCGTGCTTGGCCTGGAAGTGGCGGGCGAGGTGGTGGCTTTGGGGCCCATGGCCAGCGGCTTCTACCCTGGCCATAAGGTAACCGCACTTTGCAATGGCGGCGGCTATGCCGAGTATGCCGCCGTTCCATGCGGGCAGTGCCTGCGCTGGCCGGATGGGTATGACGCGCTGAAGGCCGCCGCCTTGCCGGAGAATTTTTTCACCGTCTGGGCGAATGTTTTTCAGGCGGCGGCATTGAGGCCAGAGGAAAGCCTGCTGGTGCATGGCGGTACGTCCGGCATCGGCCTCACCGCCATCCAGCTTGCCCGCGCGCAGGGTTCCTCGGTGTTCGCCACCGCCGGCACGGACGAGAAATGCGCGTTCATCGAACGCTACGGCGCCACCGCGATCAATTATAAAACCCAGGCTTTCGAGCAGGTGGTGGCCGAGGCCACGGCCGGGCGCGGTGTGGATGTGGTGCTGGACATGGTGGGCGCCCCTTACGCCCAGCGTAACATGGATTCTCTGGCCCAACGCGGGCGGCTGGTGCAGGTGGCATTCATGCAGGGCTCAAAGGCCGAGATCGACCTGCTGCCGATCATGCAGAAGCGCTTAATCGTCACCGGCTCCACCATGCGCCCTCGCAGCGCGAAGGAAAAAGCCGCGATCGCCAGCGCCCTGAAGCAGCATGTCTGGCCGCTTTTGGCGCAAGGCAAGGTAACGCCGGTGATCGACAAGGTGTTTCCGCTTGAGCAGGTGGCCGAGGCGCACGCGCTAATGGAGACCAGCGCGCATGTCGGCAAGATTTTGCTGCGCGTCTGCGGTTGAGTTTTTCGCCAAAGCCGATATGGCTCCCGCAGACAACCGGGATACCGCATATGAAATCCAGCCTGCCGGCCCTGGCGCTTATTCTGCTTCTCGCCGGCTGTGGCCAGCCGCAAAGCCAGGCCGCCCAGGCGGACGCCGCCGCCTGCACCAGTGCCGCCGATGCCGGCTACCAGAACAGCACGCTGGACCAGCAAGCCCGCACCTTGCAAAACGGGCTGCGTTACGGCGGCCCGAACCAGGTTTTCGACGCAGAGCGCCTGGGGGCGATGAGCCAGCGCGACCAGGCGATTCAGAATTGCGAAGAATATGGTAACCAAAACGGCGTGCCCGCAGTGAACGGCGTACCGGTCGTCGCGCCGCACATCGTCAATTAAACGGAGAGTTTCATGAGCCGCATCATCCGCACCGAAGCCAGCCCCATTTTGTCCAAGGCCGTCGAATATCACGGCTTCGTCTACACCATGGGCGTGGTCGCGCGGGACATCTCCGGCGATATCACCGCGCAGACCAAGGACATACTGGAACAGATTGATGCCTTGTTGGAAACGCATGGCACGGACAATACACGTCTGCTTCAGGCGCAAATCTGGCTTAAGGATATTTCATACCGCGAGGCGATGAATAAGGTTTGGACAGCATGGCTGCCGGAAGGCCTGGCGCCGGCGCGCGCATGTGTGGAGGCCGCTCTGGCGGACCCTGGCTACCTGGTCGAGATCATGATCACCGCCTGCCGGTGATTCTGGCTTAGATTT
>JAGWOU010000297.1 GCA_028870815.1 Rhodospirillales bacterium
GCGACTCACTCGCAATCCTGCTAACATCAATTCCCCTGCGGACCTCAAGGCCGCTCAGGAGCGATCCCATGGGCTATGAACGCCAGCCTGACTTCGGCACGCCCGAAGTCCGTTCGGACCAGTCGGTCACCTGCACCATCGACGGGCGCGAGGTCTCGGTCCCCGCCGGCACCACGGTGATGCGCGCCGCCGCGCTGACCGGCGGCGAGATCCCCAAGCTCTGCGCGACCGACAGCCTCAAGCAGTTCGGTTCGTGCCGCCTGTGCCTCGTCGAGATCGACGGCATGAAGGGCACGCCCGCCAGCTGCACCACTCCGGTCGCGGACGGCATGGTCGTCCACACCCAGACGCCGAGGCTTGCCAAGCTGCGGCGCGGGGTGATGGAATTGTACATCTCCGACCACCCGCTCGACTGCCTGACCTGCAGCGCCAACAACGACTGCGAGCTGCAGGACATGGCCGCCGCGGTGGGCCTGCGCGACGTGCGCTATGGCTACGAGGGCGCGAACCACCTCGGGACAAAGCCCGACCTTTCCAACCCCTATTTCCTCTTCGCGCCCGACAAGTGCATCGTCTGCTCGCGCTGCGTGCGCGCCTGTGACGAAGTGCAGGGCACGCTGGCGCTCACCGTCGATGGGCGCGGCTTCGGCTCGAAGATCAGCGCGGGTCTCGCTTCCGACAGCTTCCTTTCGTCCGAATGCGTGAGCTGCGGCGCCTGCGTGCAGGCGTGCCCGACCTCGGCGCTGATGGAAAAGTCGGTCAAGGCGATGGGCAAGCCTGAACGCTCGGTGGTCACCACCTGCGCCTATTGCGGCGTGGGCTGCACCTTCAAGGCCGAAATGCGCGGCGAGGAAGTTGTGCGTCTTGTTCCTTACAAGGACGGCAAGGCCAATCGTGGCCATTCCTGCGTCAAGGGCCGCTTTGCCTGGGGCTACGCCACGCATAAGGACCGCATCACCAAGCCGATGATCCGTGAGAAGATCACCGATCCTTGGAAAGAAGTGACCTATGAGGAGGCGATCTCCTACGCCGCGGACAAGTTCAAGCAGATCCAGGCTGAGCACGGCAAGGACTCCATTGGCGGCATCACCTCCTCGCGCTGCACCAACGAGGAAACCTTCCTGGTGCAGAAGCTCATCCGCGCCGGCTTCGGCAACAATAACGTTGATACTTGCGCCCGCGTCTGCCATTCCCCTACCGGCTACGGGCTGGTGAACACCTATGGCACCTCCGCTGGCACGCAGGATTTCGACTCGGTTGATGAGGCGGATGTCATCCTGGTCATCGGCGCCAACCCGACGGACGGCCACCCGGTCTTCGCCTCCCGCATGAAGAAGCGGCTGCGCGAGGGGGCGAAGCTCATCGTCGCTGACCCGCGCCGGATCGACCTCGTGCGCACCCCGCATGTCGAGGCCGAGCATCATCTGGCGCTGCGCCCGGGCACCAACGTCGCCCTGGTTAATGCGCTGGCGCATACCGTCATCGAGGAAGGCCTCGCCGACGAGAACTTCATCCGCGAGCGTTGCGACTGGGAAGAGTTCGCCGAATGGGCGGCCTTCATCATGCGCCCGGAAAACAGCCCGGAAGCGACAGAGGCCCACACCGGCGTGCCGGCGGCTGAACTGCGCGCCGCCGCCCGCCTCTACGCCAAGGCCCGTAACGGCGCCATTTACTATGGCCTGGGCGTGACCGAGCACAGCCAGGGCACCTCCACGGTTATCGCCATTGCCAATCTTGCCATGGCCACCGGCAATGTCGGCCGCCCCGGCGTTGGCGTGAACCCGCTGCGTGGCCAGAACAACGTGCAGGGCAGCTGCGATATGGGCAGCTTCCCGCATGAGTTCCCCGGCTATCGTCACGTCTCCGACGATACCGCGCGGCACATCCTGGAAATGGATTGGGGCGTTTCCCTCTCCAACGAGCCGGGCCTGCGTATCCCGAACATGATCGACGCAGCGACGGACGGCACCTTCCTTGGCCTGTACATCCAGGGTGAGGATATCGTGCAGTCCGATCCGGACACGAAGCACATGATCTCTGGTCTTTCCGCGATGAAGTGCGTGGTGGTGCAGGACCTGTTCCTGAACGAAACCGCGGACTACGCGCATGTGTTCCTGCCCGGGTGCAGCTTCCTTGAGAAAGACGGCACCTTCACCAATGCCGAGCGCCGCATTCAGCGTATCCGCAAGGTGATGAAGCCCAAGAACGGCTATGGCGACTGGGAAGTGACGCTGATGCTGGCCAAGGCCATGGGCATGACGATGGCTTACAGCCACCCGTCGGAGATCATGGACGAGATCGCCCGCACCACGCCGAGCTTCGCTGGCGTTTCCTACAAGGCGCTGGACGATCTGGGTTCCATCCAGTGGCCCTGCAACGAGAAGGCGCCAACCGGTACGCCGGTGATGCATATCGACGGGTTCGTGCGTGGCCGCGGCAAGTTCATCATCTCGGACTACGTGCCGACCGATGAAAAGACCGGCCCGCGCTTCCCGCTGCTGCTCACCACCGGGCGTATCCTGTCGCAGTATAACGTCGGCGCGCAGACGCGGCGCACCGAGAACTCCATCTGGCATGCAGAGGACGTGTTGGAAATCCATCCGTTCGACGCTGAGACGCGCGGCGTGAAGGATGGCGGCTGGGTCAAGCTGGCCAGCCGTGCTGGCGAGACCTCGCTGCGTGCCAAGATCACCGACCGCGTGGCGCCGGGTGTGGTTTACACCACCTTCCACCACCCGGTTACCCAGGCCAACGTCATCACCACGGATTATTCCGACTGGGCGACAAACTGCCCGGAATACAAGGTGACGGCGGTTCAGGTTTCGCTCTCCAACGGCCCCACCGAATGGCAGACCGAATACCAGGCGCATAGCGATCAAGCCCGCCGGATTGTCCCGCCCGTGGCGGCGGAGTAATCTAGGCCCATCTCTCACTGCCGTGGCCATTACCGGCTGCGGCAGTGAACGCTTTTTGCGCCCCTGGCGCGCCATTTAGAGGCATATATCCAATGTCACACGGCACTATCGACAGGCTCGTCTACATGGCGAACCAGATCAGCAAGGCTTTCGCTCATGACCCTGAGCCCAAGGCTGTCGACGAAATCAGCAACCATCTCCGGAAATTCTGGGAGAAGCGTATGCTTGCGGCGATATTCGCTCATCTCGACGCAGGCGGCGAGGGAATGGACCCGCTGGCGAAATTGGCCGTGGCCGCGCTGCAGCGCAACGCACAGCCGGCCTGAAGCTAGTTTTGCGCGCCCAAACGGCGCGTTTAACCAAGCCTGATACAAAAATGGCGTCCGCATTGCGGGCGCCATTTTTGT
>JAGWOU010000298.1 GCA_028870815.1 Rhodospirillales bacterium
TGACGGTAAAATTCTAACCTCCACCATGCCCCCAGGCGCCAGATACGGGCATGAGCCAGACAACAGGAGTTTTAATGCTGCACCCAGACCCGCTTTATACCGTTACCCAGCTCGGCGCCGAGCTGGGAGTTACGGTGCGGTCTCTGCATTTTTATGAGGCGCAAGGGCTTATCACGCCGCGCCGGGCGGGCAATACGCGCGTCTACACCCAGCGTGACCGCGCGCGCATGATCCTTATACTGCGCGGCAAACGGCTTGGCTTCTCGATTAAAGAGATCAAGGAATATCTTGAGCTTTACGATATAGACCCCACACACGGGCAGCAGACAAGCGCGCTTCTGAAAGCCGTGCAGAACCGCATGAGCAAACTGGAAGACCAGCGCCACGCCCTGGAAGAAACGATTTCCGAATTGCGCAGCCTAGAGCTGCAATGCGAGGAGGCGCTGGAGACGATCTCCGCAATGCAAGCGCCACCGCCAAAAGCCGAACCCAAAGCCGGCCGGGCAAAAAAAGCCGTGGCCAAACCGATCGGGAGATCAACGTGACCCAAGCCGTTATCGCGGGCTATGCCCGCTCGCCCTTCACACTCGCCACCAAAGGTGCGCTTGCGCGCACCCGGCCTGACGATATCGCCGCCGGGCTCATCGCCGGGCTCGTTGCCCGTATGGGCATTGCCGCGTCCGATCTCGAAGCCGTGATCCTTGGTTGTGCTTTCCCCGAGGGTGAACAGGGCCTGAATATTGCGCGGCTGGTAGCGCTTCATGCCGGACTGCCGCAATCCGTTGGCGGATACACGGTGAATCACTTCTGCGGCTCCTCCATGCAGGCCATCCACATCGCCGCCGGGCATATCGCCACCGGCTCCGGCGAGGTGTTTATCGCCGCGGGGGTTGAGAGCATGAGCCGCGTGCCAATGATGGGGTTCAACCCGCTGCCCAACCCGGCACTCTATGAGAAGCTGCCTGCCGCCTATATGGGCATGGGGGAAACGGCCGAGAACGTGGCCGCGAAATGGAATATCTCACGCGCCGAACAAGAGGCTTTCGCGGTGGAAAGCCAGCGCCGCGCCGCCGCCGCCATTGCCGCCAGACATTTCAAGGATGAGATCATCCCCGTCGCCACCAAGGCGGGCAAGGTGGAGGCTGATGGCTGCCCCAGGCCTGAAACCAGCGCCGAGGGCCTGGCCGGGCTGAAACCTGCCTTCAGCGCCGATGGTTCCGTTACCGCTGGCACCTCCTCCCCGCTGACGGATGGCGCCTCCGCCGTGCTGGTCTGTTCTGAAGACTACGCCAGCAAACATGGGTTGAAACCCCTGGCCCGCATCGTCGCTGCCGCAACGGCGGGCTGCGCACCGGAGATCATGGGCATTGGTCCCGTCGCCGCCACCAAAAAAGTGCTTGCACGGGCTGGGATCTCTGTATCCGACCTTGATGTGGTGGAACTGAACGAGGCTTTCGCCTCCCAGTCGCTCGCCTGCATACGTGACCTCGGGCTGGACCCGGCGAAGGTGAATATCGATGGCGGCGCCATAGCACTTGGCCATCCGCTGGGCGCCACCGGGGCGCGCATCACCGGCAAGGCCGCATCGCTGCTCAACCGCGTTGGCGGACGCTACGCGCTGGCCACGCAATGCATCGGCGGCGGCCAGGGCATCGCCACCATTCTGGAGCGCGTGTGATGGAAAGCATTCGCAAGGCCGCCGTGATCGGCGCCGGAACCATGGGAGCGGCCATCGCCGCGCAATTCGCCAATGCGGGCGTGCCGGTACTGCTGCTGGACATCGTAAAGGATGGCGCCGCAAACGCCATCGCCAAAATGTTGAAGACAGAACCAGCGCCTTTCATGTCCAAACGCGCCGCTAAGCTGGTTACGCCGGGCAATATTGAGGACGACCTGCCTCAACTTGCTTCATGCGATTGGGTGGTGGAAGCCATCATCGAACGGCTGGACCTGAAACAGGATCTCTACCGTAAGATCGACGCGATGCGCCGCCCCGACACGGCGGTTTCCTCCAACACCTCCACCATCCCGCTTGCCAAACTCACAGAAGGAATGCCGGAGAGTTTCAAGCACGACTTTCTGATCACGCATTTTTTCAACCCGCCGCGCTATATGCGTTTGCTGGAACTGGTGACAGGCCCGGAGACGGATCCTGACCTTGCCGCCAAGGTGGAAAACTTCTCAGACCTCATGCTCGGCAAGAGCGTGGTGAAAGCCAAGGATTCACCCGGCTTCATCGCCAACCGCCTCGGCGTATTTTGGCTGCAGACCGGCGTGATCGGGGCCATGGATGCGGGCCTGACGGTTGAGGAAGCCGACGCCATTATGGGCCGCCCTTTTGGTATTCCCAAAACCGGCGTGTTCGGGCTCATAGACCTCGTGGGGCTGGATTTGATGCCTCACATCAATGCCAGCCTCGCGGGTTCGCTGCCTGCCAGCGATGCCTTCCACGCCACCAACCGCGATTTGCCGCTGATCAAGAAAATGATCGCGGAAGGTTATACCGGCCGCAAAGGCAAAGGCGGGTTCTATCGCAAGAGTGCCAAGGGCCGTGAAGCCATTGAGCTTGCCAGCGGTGATTACCGCCCCGTGCAGAAGGCCAAGGCGCCGGAAAGCCGTGATCTGCGCGAGATCCTTTCCGAATCCCGTTATGCTTGGCGGGTGATGGGCCAGACGCTGGCCTATGCCGCCTCTCTGGTGCCGGAAGCTGCTGAGGACATCCATGCCATCGATGAAGCGATGCGCCTTGGCTACAACTGGAAATCCGGCCCGTTTGAGCTGATAGATAAAATCGGCGCGGACTGGCTGGCCGAAAAACTGGCGGCGGATAATCTTCCTGTTCCCGCCTTGCTCACCGCCGCCAAGGGCAAGAGCTTCTACCGCACGGAAGACGGCACCCGCGAATATCTGGGCACTGACGGCGCTTACCACAAGCTCGCCCGCCCCGCGGGTGTGCTGATGCTGGAGGATATCAAGCGCACCGCCAAGCCGTTGTTGAAAAACGCCTCGGCCGCTGTGTGGGATATTGGTGACGGCGTGCTGTGCTTTGAACTGACATCGAAAAGCAGCAGCTGGGACCAACAGAATCTCGAAATACTTGACCGGGCGATCGACCTTGTGTCGCAAAACCATAAGGCGCTGGTCATCTATAACGAGAGCACGCATTTCTCCGCCGGCGCGAATCTTGGTCTTGCCCTTTTCGCGGCCAATATCGCAGCTTGGGGTGAGATTGATAAACTCGTGGCTTCCGGCCAACGGATTTTCAAAAAGCTGAAATACGCCTCCTTCCCCAGCGTTGCGGCA
>JAGWOU010000299.1 GCA_028870815.1 Rhodospirillales bacterium
TATCCTCCAATTTCTGTTTTCCGAACTTTATCCACGACCTGATCCGCGGGTGGTGCTGATCGGAGATGAAATAAGGTTTGTCGGAGATGAAGTATTAACTGACTAGCTCCGGACCGTTGGAGGAGTGACACCGATAACATTGCTGACCCGGAAGCCGTGGCAATTCCCGACTGTCCATCCCAGCTTATCCCTCAGCAATGCCATCCAGCGCTCATAGAAATTGAGATGATCGGTTACCAGATAGGCGCCGACGTTGGAATCGAAGAAGCGGATGCCGTCTTTTTTTTTGGTCAACCCGATCGCATGCCGGTATTTGGCGGCGCCCTTCTGAATGCCGACCGAGAAGTAAACGCCTTGCCCTGCTTCGCAAGTCATGTCGGCCTCGGTTAGGACGGGTTCCGTAGGGCCAGTGAGTTCGTTTTCTTCGTCGTTCGCGATTTTGAGACCATATTCGGCGGCGATCAGGGTCAGGCTGTCACGCCGGTTCTTGGTTTTGCGTTCCTCTTGATAGGCTATATGGAATTGTGCAGCGTGTGCGACAGTCAATTGGTGTTGAAAGTTTTCCACCGCCGACATCGGCGTAGCGTTAAACAACCCGTATGTGCCTTCCGTCAATTGCGACTTTAGCCACTCCAGGGTCAAAGCGACGCAGATGCCTTCCTTGGCTTGTTCATAGACCGGCGCTGAAAGAATGGTTTGGCCAAAGGTCTGGTTTTTGTGCGCAGCGTCGATATGAACGCCCTGCTTGAATTTGAGTTCTTTTGTTCCGAACTTCTTCAAGTCGGCAAAATCTTTCCGCCCCGCCATCGCAAACCTCCTGACTGGGGTGTGTTACAGTATCAAAGCGCAACTTGTGCGGGAATTACGGTATAGAAGTGCGGCCAGGCCGTCAATCTATCGTTGCATCGAAACGATATCATGGCGCATCCCTCTCGAAGCGCCGTGGCTTTGGCTGGGGCATGCTCCTCGGGCCTCTATAGCACCGATGCCGCGATATTCACCGAGAACGCCAGAATCACGGTGTTGAACAAAAACCCGATCAGCCCCTGCAAGGTTGCCAGACGGCGCAGTTTTTTAGAGGTAATGTTGCAGTCTGAAACCTGGAAGGTCATGCCCAGCACGAACGAGAAATACACGAAATCCAGATAATCCGGCCGGTCATCCTTTGGAAATTCGATGCCGCCATCCACCGTATCGCCGCCGAGGTCGTAGGCGTAATATTCATGGGCGTAGCGGTAGGCGAAGGTGAGATGCGTGACCGTCCAGGAAAGCGCCAAAGTGACCACCACGAACGCTAAATAGGCGCTGGTGAGATGCGTCTTGGCATTTGCGGCGTGCGAAAACAGAAAGAGCGAGGCGAAGCTCATCGCCGCGCCGATCAGCGTGAGGGTGAAGACCGTCCATTCTCCTTCCTGGTGGGATTTCGCGTCCTCGCTGATGTCGCGCCCCAGGGTGAGAAAGAAGATCAGCAGCGTTGCCGCCAGATAGGCGGTGCTGGCCGCGTCCCAGGCGACCACCGCGCGTACCACCGGTTGGCCCATGGGCATTGTGGCCAGCCACAGTGCCAACCCCGCCGCATAGCAAAGGGTGAACCAAGGCCGGGCGCGAAGGATGCGGATGAGCCGGAACGATGTCATGAACAGGATAAGGGCGCGGGCGGCTATTTTTCCAGGGGTGCGGAGGGCCGGCGTCGTAATCTCCAAAGACCAAGGGAAGCTGGACTGCCACGAGATCCTGCGGTTTTAACATGCGCCAAACGCTTGAAAACCTGGGATGGCGGGGCCGCGTGGGGCGAATCTACCATCTGCGGGGGTTGCCAAAAGCCCCGCTCTGCCCCAAAAGCCGGGCGAACAGCGCGGCCTTACCTCAGGCGGCGCCGTACCTGTTTGACCTTATTTTCCGCCCGTGGAGGCAACGATGGCTGATACTGACCTTAGCAAGATCCGGAATATCGGGATCACCGCGCATATCGATGCGGGCAAGACCACCACCACGGAGCGTATCCTGTACTACACCGGCGTGTCTCACAAGATTGGTGAGGTTCATGACGGCAACACCACCACCGACTACATGGCCCAGGAGCGTGAGCGCGGCATCACCATCACCTCCGCCGCCGTGACCTGTGAGTGGAAAGACCACGCGATCAACATCATCGACACGCCCGGCCATATCGATTTCAATATCGAGGTGAACCGCTCGCTGCGCGTGCTCGACGGCGCGATCTTCATTATCGAGGGCGTGGCCGGCGTGCAGCCGCAATCCGAGACCAACTGGCGCCTGGCTGACCGCTACAACGTGCCCCGCCTGATCTTCATCAACAAGCTGGACCGTACCGGCGCCGATTTCTACCGCGCCTTCGACACGCTGAAGGAGAAGCTGGACATCGTGGCGCTGCCCCTGCAGCTGCCCATCGGCATCGAGGATAACTTCCTGGGTGTGGTCGATCTGGTTGAGATGAAGGCGATCATCTGGGAAGGCGGCGAGCTGGGCGCGAAGTTCCACGACGAGGAAATTCCGGCCGACATGCTGGAGAAGGCCAAGGAAGCTCGCCAGGTTCTGCTGGACACTGCGCTGGCCGTGGACGACGCCGGCATGGAAGAATATTTCGACAAGGGCGACGTTTCCGTCGAGACCTTGAAGCGCGCGATCAAGACCGGCACCATCTCCGGCGCGTTCCGCCCGGTCATGTGCGGCACCGCCTTTAAGAACAAGGGCGTGCAGCCGCTGCTGGACGGCGTGCTGGACTATCTGCCGTCCCCCGTCGACGTTCCGGGCATCAAAGTTGCGCCGGAAGAGGGCAAGGAGGAAGATCCGAACGCCCGCCGTATCAAGGCCGACCCGGAAGCCCCGTTCGCTGGCCTCGCCTTCAAGATCATCAACGACAAGTACGGTTCGCTCACCTTCGTGCGCGTTTATGCCGGGACGCTGAAATCCGGCGATTCGGTGCAGAACACCACCAAGGACCACAAAGAGCGGATCGGGCGCATGTATAAGATGCATGCCGATAAGCGCCAGGAAATCACCGAGGTTTCCGCTGGTGACATCGCGGCTTTCGTGGGCCTGAAGGACACCGGCACGGGTGACACGCTGGCCGCGTCCGAGGATCCGGTGGTGCTGGAGCGCATGGCGTTCCCGGTGCCGGTGATCGACATTTCCGTGGAGCCGAAGACAAAGGAAGGCATCGAGAAGATGACCATCGGCTTGCAGAAGCTGGCCGCGGAAGACCCGTCCCTGCGGCTGAAGACCGACCAGGAAACCGGCCAGACCATTCTCTCCGGCATGGGCGAGTTGCATCT
>JAGWOU010000300.1 GCA_028870815.1 Rhodospirillales bacterium
TCCACCGTTACCTGCACGAAAATCGGCGTGTCCTTGCCGGCCTCGCGAATAGCGCGCTTGGCGCCGTTCACCGCCGCCTTGATCTGCAGCGTGTCCTGGCAGGTCTCGATCAGCAGCGCATCCACCCCGCCGGCCAGCAGCCCGACGCATTGGGCGTAGAGCGCCTCCTCCAGCGGGTCATAGGCGATATTGCCCAGGCTCGGCAGCTTCGTCCCCGGCCCGATCGAGCCGACCACCCAGCGATGCCGGCCATCGGCGAAGCTCTCCGCCGCCTCGCGCGCCAGCTCGCCGGCAATTTTGTTGATCTCGAAGGCGCGGTTCTGCAGCTCGAACTCCGCCAGCGTGATCGGCGAGCCACCGAAGGAATTGGTCTGCACCATGTCCGACCCGGCTTCGTAATAGCCGCGATGGATCTCCCGCACGAGGTCCGGCCGGGAGAGGTTCAGCACTTCCGTGCAGTTTTCCTTGTCCCAGAAATCCTTTTCGATATCGAGGGTCAGCGCTTGGACGCGCGAACCCATGCCGCCATCGCAGAGCAGAACGTTACGGGAAAGGGCCTCAAGCAGGTGTGGACGGTTTGACATGCTTGCCAAATAGCCCCCCCAACCCCCATTTCCAATACATGGAAAAAGATGGCCGTATTCCCGTTTATATTGGCATCCCTCCCGGCCCGGACGACGCGGTGTTGGTGGAGGACGGGCACGCCATGCCCGAGGCAGGCCACGCCATGCGCTTCGTGGCCCCAAAGCTCGGCCATCAGCCTGGCTGCCTCTGCTGCACCGCGCGCGGCCCCGCCGCCAACGCCTTCTCGGCCCTCTACCGGGACCGGGCAACGGGAATCGCACCGTATTTTCAACGGGTTGTAGTACTTGCCTCCCTGCCCGGCCAAGCGGACGTGAAAGCGGCGCTGGACCAAGACGCCGTAACCCGCGCCCGGTTCAAGCTGGGTTAATGGTAAGCGAACCCGCCCACCAGCCAGACGATCAGCAGCACGATGATGACCAGACCCAGCACCCCGCCGGAGCCATAACCGCCATACGAGCGATGCGCATAATAACCACCACCGCCGCCGAACAGCAAAATAAGTATCAGAATAAGAAGGATCAGGCCCATATTCGTCTCCAAAATTGTCTCGAAGCTGTAGCTGATGTGGTGACGACGCCCGGCGACGCGCATTATGGGTTCATGAAACAGTCGAAAGTCCCAAAATGCTGGGCAGCCCCGCCCGGCGCGAATTGGAGGGGTGCGCAACTGGGTTTATGACCCTGAGCGCAAACTGTTTTTCCGGGAGAGGAAATATGGCCGAAGCGTTCGACGTTATCGTGATCGGGTCCGGGCCAGGGGGGTATGTCTGCGCCATCCGCGCCGCACAGCTCGGCTTCAAGGTCGCCTGCGTCGAGAAGCGCGCAACCCTTGGCGGCACTTGCCTGAATATCGGCTGCATACCCTCCAAGGCGCTGCTGCAATCCTCCGAGAATTTTCACGAGGCAGCACATGGCTTTGCCGATCACGGCATCCAGATCGGCGAGGTGAAGCTGGATCTTGCCCGGATGCAGGCCCGCAAGGGCGAGGTGGTAACCGCAAATACCAAGGGCATCGAGTTCCTGTTCAAGAAGAACAAGATCACCTGGATCAAGGGCGCGGCCAAATTCACCGGAGCCCATGAGATCGAGGTCGCGGGAACGGCCTACACCGCCAAGCATATCGTCATTGCCACCGGCTCCGATTCAGCGCCGCTGAAGGGCGTTGGGGTGGATGAGAAGCGCATCGTCACCTCCACCGGCGCGTTGGAGCTAGACAAGGTGCCGGGCCATCTGGTCGTCATCGGCGGCGGCGTGATCGGGCTGGAACTGGGCTCGGTGTGGCGCCGGCTGGGGGCCGAGGTCACCGTGATCGAGTTCCTGGACCGTATCACCCCCACCATGGATGGCGAAATCTCCAAGAACTTCCAGCAGATCCTCACCAAGCAGGGCTTCAAGTTCAAGCTCGGCCACAAGGTCACCGCCGCCAAAATTGAGGGCGAAAAAGTCACCCTGACCGTGGAACCCGCCAAGGGCGGCGAGGCCGAGACCATCACCGCCGATGTGGTACTACTCTCCATCGGCCGGTATGCCTATACCGAGGGGCTAAATCTCGCCGCCGCCGGGATTGAAACTGACGAGCGCGGCCGCGTGAAGATCGACAACCACTTCCAGACCAACGTGCCCGGCGTGTACGCCATTGGCGACGTGGTGGCGGGCGCCATGCTGGCCCACAAAGCCGAGGAAGAGGGCGTCGCCCTGGCTGAAACCCTGGCCGGGCAGCATGGGCATGTGAATTACGGCGCCATCCCGAGCGTGGTTTACACCTGGCCGGAAGTGGCCTCCGTGGGCCAGACCGAAGAGGAGCTGAAAGCCGCCGGCGTAGCGTACAAGGCCGGTAAATTCCCCTTCATGGCCAATGGCCGCGCCCGCGCCTTGGGCAACACCGATGGCTTCGTGAAGCTGCTGGCAGAGAAAGAGACCGACAAGCTGCTCGGTGCCCATATCATCGGGCCGGATGCCGGAGCGCTGATCGCCGAATGCGTCACCGCCATTGAATTCGGCGCCTCGGCTGAGGACGTGGCCCGCATCTGCCATGCTCACCCCACGCTGAGCGAAGCCGTGAAGGAAGCCGCCCTGGCCGTGGACAGCCGGGCCGTGCACATCTGATGATCCGGCTCGGCGTCAACATCGATCACGTCGCCACGTTGCGCAACGCGCGCGGCGGCAACCACCCAGACCCGCTGACCGTGGCGAAGTCCCTGGTCGGCTCGGGCATGGACGGCATCACCATCCATCTGCGCGAGGATAGGCGTCATATCCGCGACGCCGATGCCGAGGCGATCTGCGCCTGGGCGGGCAAGCCGGTGAATTTCGAGATGGCGGCAACCACCGAGATGGTCGCCATCGCCACCCGGCTGAAGCCGCATGGCTGCTGCATCGTGCCGGAACGCCGGGCGGAGATCACTACCGAGGGCGGGCTGGATGTGGCCAACCACCGCGGCGAGCTGCGCCCGGCCATTGCCCGGCTGAAGGATGCGGGCATCCGCGTTTCGCTGTTCGTGGACCCGGAGCCTGACCAGATTCACGCCGCCGCCGAAGTGGGCGCGCAGGTGGTGGAACTGCATACCGGCGCCTATGCCAACGGCAAGCTGGGCGAGCTGGAACGGCTGACCGAAGGGGCACAGCTGACCGCGAATGTGGGGCTGGAATGTCATGCCGGGCACGGGCTCACCTTTGCGAATGTCACGCCTATCGCCGCCCTGCCGG
>JAGWOU010000301.1 GCA_028870815.1 Rhodospirillales bacterium
TCGGCAACAAAGTGAGTGAAGCCTATAACCTCCAGCATGCCGCCAATATGCTGGGCGAAGCAGCTTCCCGCCGTGACCACCTTGTCCTGTGGCGCGATGCAGAAAGGGGTTGCAATGGCGGGGTCCAACGCTTCGGCCGGGATGCCGAACATCGCCCGGCGCCAGAATGCATGGTCGGGTTGGGTTTTGTAAGGGTGGGTCATGCCAACGCCTGCAGCTGCGCCAGCACATGCCGACCATAGATGTGGTTACCGTGGGTGGGGTCTGGGTTCCATGCCAGCTGAACCATCATACCTTGCTCATCCTGCATTTCCGGCGGCGCGGCCAGAAATTCCACACCCAGCCGGGCGCAGCTCTCCTGGTAGAGCGCCGCATGCAACCGCCAGAGCTTGTAGCGCAATAGAGCCGGGGAAACGCCTCGTTCCGCGATCAGATCCTTGAACACGCCCGGATGCGCCTCGATATGCGCGGCGGCGGGGATGGGCGGCGGGGATTCGACGTGCACGAACCGCCCTGGCACAGCGGCACGGCAGGCCGCCAGAACCTCCAGATGTGGCGCGATCCGCCGCGCCAGTTCCGCCCGCAACAGCCCGGCGGGTAGCAACTCGGCGGTTTCATCCACGGGCAGGCCGGGCGCCTCGGGCAAAACGAAATCGAAACGGCGCGGATGGTTGAGCATCCCGATCATCGAATGGTCATTGCCGCCCAGCAGCGACACATGCAGCGCGGCCTTGCCAAGTTGTTCCAGAATGGCCGGGTGGAGCTGCCTTTCATGCAAAGCGGGCTGGTATTGCGGCTCGTTCAGCAACAGAAACACGGCGTCTGGCCCGCCGCCTTGTTGATGCCAAGCTTGGCGCAACGCGCCGATATGGCTGTGCCCGATGCAAAGGAAAGTGGCCATGCGGCGGTTTTACCGCATGGGGCCAGTGTGGCCAGCCCCGAAACAAAAACGGCGCGATCTTGGCGGGCAAAAAGCGCAATTCACAACCCAAAAGATAAGGCCGCCCGCATAGCGGACGGCCTTATCTTCATAGCGCTCTAGGCGCCGTTTCCGTAAGCAATCCGCTGTTTAGGCGGAGTAGTACATCTCGAACTCAACCGGGTGCGGGGTGTGTTCGAACTTGTACACTTCCTTCCACTTCAGCTCGATATAAGACTCGATCTGCTCCTTGGAGAACACGTCGCCCTGCAGCAGGAACTCGTGGTCGGCTTCCAGGGCGCCGATGGCTTCGCGCAGCGAGCCGCAAACGGTCGGGATGTCCTTCAGCTCTTCCGGCGGCAGGTCGTACAGATCCTTGTCCATCGGGTCGCCCGGGTGGATCTTGTTCTTAATGCCGTCCAGCGCCGCCATCAGGATGGCGGAGAAGGAGAGGTACGGGTTGCAGGTCGGGTCTGGGAACCGGACTTCAACGCGCTTCGCCTTCGGGCTGGTGGTGTAGGGGATACGGCAGGAAGCCGAGCGGTTGCGGGCGGAGTAAGCCAGCAGCACTGGGGCCTCGAAGCCGGGGATCAGGCGCTTGTAGGAGTTGGTGGAGGGGTTCGAGAACGCGTTGATCGCCTTGGCATGCTTGATGATGCCGCCGATGGCGTACAGGCAGGTCTCGGACAGGTCCGCATAGCCATTGCCCGCGAAGAGCGGCTTGCCGGCCTTCCAGATGGACAGATGGGTGTGCATGCCCGAGCCGTTATCGCCATAGATCGGCTTCGGCATGAAGGTCGCGGTCTTGCCGTAGGAATGGGCGACGTTGTGGACGCAGTACTTATAGATCTGCATCTGGTCGGCCATGGTGGTCAGGCTGGCGAACTTGGTGCCCAGCTCGTGCTGAGACTGTGCCACCTCATGGTGGTGCTTCTCGATCGGCAGGCCCATCTCGCCCATCGCGGAGAGCATTTCGGCGCGCAGATCGGATTCGCTGTCCACGGGCGGCACGGGGAAGTAGCCGCCTTTCACGACGGGGCGGTGGCCCATATTGCCTTCCGGATAGTCCTTCAGGCTGGAGCCGGGGCCCTCGATGGAGTCCAGCTGATAGATGCCGTAATTGCCGCCGGTGCCGAACTTCACGTTGTCGAACACGAAGAACTCAGCTTCCGCGCCGATGAAGGCGTTATCGCCGATGCCGGTGGACTTCAGATAGGCTTCGGCCTTCTTGGCGGTGGAGCGCGGGTCGCGGGCATAGCCCTGGCCGGTCGCGGGCTCGATGATATCGCAGAACAGGATCAGGCTCGGCTTGGCGGAGAACGGGTCCAGCACGGCGCTGTCCAGGTCCGGCTGCAGGATCATGTCGGACTCGTTGATCGCCTTCCAGCCGGCGATGGAGGAGCCGTCGAACATGAAGCCGTTCTTCAGGCTGTCCTCATCGACCGTCGAGACGTACTGGGCGGTATGCTGCCACTTGCCTCTGGGATCGGTGAAACGCAGATCGACATACTCGACCCCGTTTTCCTTGATCATATTGAGAACTTTGGCGACGCCATCGCCGCCCTCGGCCTTCTTAGCCATGCTCTTTCCCCGTTTTAATATAATGTTACCCGTTTAAGGCCCGCGAACGCACCATGCGCCCGCCATGAAACGCGTAGCGCCCGGCATGTTAAACATGCCGGGCCGCTTGGCAATGCCCGCTCAGACCGCCGCTTCGCCCTTTTCGCCGGTGCGGATGCGGATGGCTTCCTCGACGGTGGAGATGAAGATCTTGCCGTCGCCGATGCGCCCGGTGCGGGCCGCATTGGTGATGGCTTCAACCGCGCGTTCCACCACGGAATCCTCGCAGACGACTTCGATTTTCACCTTGGGGAGAAAATCCACCACATATTCGGCGCCCCGGTAGAGCTCGGTATGGCCCTTTTGCCGGCCGAACCCTTTTGCCTCGACGACGGTGATGCCCTGCAAGCCAACCTCGTGCAGCGCTTCCTTCACTTCATCCAGCTTGAACGGCTTGATGATCGCTTCGATCTTCTTCATCTGGTTCACGCAGGGCCCGGGGCCCACGCGTCCTCCTCATGTTTCGTCGGACAGCACGCCCGTAACCCCGCCCCGGGCAGCCGGTGGGCAAGCGCGCGTCAGCCAACGGGCTGACGTAATACGTCTTGCATGCACCGTGCCAGAATGGTTTTCCGCACGCTGCCGCGTTTGCGGCAAAGTTATCAAAGGACAAAACGGGGATTTGCTCAAGCGGCGGCGAATATCGCCCAAATTTTGTGCAATATTGCCGCCTTCGCTTTAGGCGGGTAACTCCAGGGAATGACAAAGGGTTTCCCAATATCGTGAAACAGGCCAACGCTTT
>JAGWOU010000302.1 GCA_028870815.1 Rhodospirillales bacterium
GCCCGCTATGTGCATTTCTTCGCGATGACGGGCATCTGCCTGTTCATCCTCGTCCATCTTCTTTTGGTGGCGCTGGTGCCGAAAGTGCTGCCGCCCATGATCACCGGGGGGCGCCTGCCATGATCGAGCGCCGTTCTCTCCTACTGCGGGCCATGGCGTTGGGTGCCGCCGCGCCGCTTTGCGGATGCAATTACGAGGACCCGGCCCACCCAGATCTGGCGGATAAGTTCCTGCACGCCATGTCCGCCTGGAACGACCGCGTGCAAGCGGCGTTGTTCGACCCGCATACTTTGGCGCCGACCTTCCGGCCGGACCAGATTACCCGCCCGCCGCGCTTCAACGCTTTTTATCCTATCGACCAGGCGCCGGTGGTGGACGGGGCTACCTATAAGCTGGAACTCGGCGGGCAGATTCAGGACAAGACGCCCTGGAGCCTGCAACAATTGCGGGCCTTGCCTCAGGAATCGCAGATAACGCGATTTGTGTGCGTGGAGGGTTGGCGGGTGATCGGCCAATGGTCCGGCGTGCCTCTGGGGCGGTTTCTGCGCCAGGTGGGGGCGGATACGACCTGCAAATATGTCTCCATGAAATGCGCTGATGGGTATTACAGCTCCATCGACATGGCTTCCGCCCTGCAGCCGCAAACCATCCTGGCGCTGGATTTCCTGGGCGCCCCGCTGACCGCGCCTTTTGGCGCGCCGGTGCGGCTGCGGATTCCCACAAAGCTGGGCTTTAAGAATCCAAAATCGATCATACAGATCGCGGTAACTAATGTGTACCCGGGCGGGTATTGGGAGGACCAGGGTTATAACTGGTTCAGCGGGTCGTGAACCGGCGCGTTCTGGCGTTGGCCGTCGCATTGGGCATGGCTGCGCAGCCGGCGCTGGCGCGCCCGGTGCTGGTGGAGCTTTTCACCTCGCAATCCTGTTCCTCCTGCCCGCCGGCGAATGCGCTGCTGCGGAAGCTGAAGGCGCAGGACACGGATATTCTGCCACTGAGCTTTGATGTGACGTATTGGAACAATCTTGGCTGGGACGATACGGATTCGCTGCCCGCCGCCACTGACCGGCAGGATTGGTACGCCAGCCTGCGCCATAGCACCGAGGTTTACACGCCGGAGGCCGTGGTGGATGGCCATGCGCAGTTCGTTGGAAGCGATGCGGCGCGGATGCATGCCGCCATTGCCGCCGCCAAGGCCAGCCCGGCGGGCGATGTGCCCATCAGCATTTCCGGGCAGGACGAACTTGCCATCAGCATTGGCGGCGGGCCTGGAACGGGCAATGTGCTGCTGGTTGGATATGACGACATGCACAGCACCGGCGTGAAATCAGGCGAGAATGGCGGCGCTACCATCACCGAAGTGAACGTGGTGCGCGCGATGGCGCCGCTGGGAAGCTGGAACGGCGCGGCGCTTACGCTCCACGAGGCCCGCCCGGCCGGGCAGCACGTGGCGGTGATCTTGCAGGCCGCGAACGGAGCCATCCTGGGCCTCGCGGCCCATTAGGCGCCCGTTTGGCGCGCGCTAATACAGCCCGCCCAGCGATTTATCGATGCTGGATGGCGCGGGCGGCGCACCGGGTGGGCTGCCGCTCTGCGGCGCGGTAAGCGCACCGCCATTGCCGGAGCCGCCGAGGCTATCCATGCCGCCGCCCAGCAGCCCGTTGGCGCTTTGCGCGCCGGGGCTCTGGCCGGGTTTGAACGCCTCCGTCACCATCTGGCCGTTCGGCTCAGGCACTTGCTGCAAGGTCATGCCCGCGGGTGCCGCGAAGTCGACGGGTGGCTGGTTCTTCAGCGCCACCTTCATGTATTCGTTCCAGATTGGGCCGCACACATTTCCGCCCGTCTCGTTTTCACCGAGATTGGTAGGTGTATCGAAGCCCACCCAGCATCCGGTGACGATTCCAGGGGTGAAGCCGATGAACCATGCATCGTTGAAGTTGTTGGTGGTGCCGGTTTTGCCGGCCACGGGTTGGGAAATGCCTTGCACGGCCGGTACGCCGGTGCCGCGCAGCACCACGCCGCGCATCATGGTCAGCATCTGATAGACGGAATCCGCATCAGCCACCTGCTGGCCCGGGCTGGTGAGTTGCGGCGGTTGGTTCGGATCGCCGTTCATGCAATTGGCGCATTGCTCGTCCGGCGCCTGGTAGAGCAGCGTGCCATCCGGGTTGGTGACGCTGTCGATAATGCTGGGCGTGACCAGCCGGCCATATTGGTCCAGCGACGCATAGGCGGTGGTCATCTTCCACAAGGTGGTGTCGATAGCGCCGATGGCGGAGGGGAAGTAAGGCGGCATTTTGTCGATAATGCCAAAATCCTGGAAGGTTTTGGCGATCGCGGGCAGGGTGATCTGGCGCGCCAGATGCAGCGTGGCGAGGTTGAGCGATTGTTCCAGAGCGTGGAAGATCGGCACAGGGCCCTGGAAGCTGTTCTCATAATTGCCGGGCCGGTAGACGGAGCCATCCGGCATCACCTGCACGAAGGGGCCGTCTAGCACCTGCGCGTCGGGTTGGATGTTCTGTTCCATGGCGGTGAGGTAGACCAGCGGCTTGACCGAGGAGCCGGGCTGGCGCTGCGCCTGGATGGCCCGGTTATAGGGGCTCATGTCATGGCTCCAGCCGCCGACCATCGCGACGATGCGCCCGGTGGCTGGGTCCATGGAGATCAGCGCTCCCTGCACCTTGGGAATTTGCTCTAGTGAGAGGGATTTTAGGTCTCCGGAGACGATGATCACGTCGCCGGGGTGCAGCACGTCCGCCGTGGAGGATGGATGCGCGCCCAGATACCCGTGAACCCGCGGGCGGGCCCAGCGCATGTTCGCCAGCGGCAGTGTACCGGAGGCAGGCGCGCCGGAATTGGGGTCCGATGTGCCGATGTTGGCCGAATCGTGCGAAGTCGCGAGCACGATTCCAAGCCGCCAGCCATGCCGCAGCCCGGCCGGAGTGGACTGCTTCGTCAGCAATGTTTGCCAGTCGGCGGCGAGGCTGGGGTCGGTCAGGTGAGCGACCAGCCCATGCCAGCCATCATAGTCGCGGTCGTATCTTTCCAGCCCGTTGCGCACGGCGGTGGTCGCGGCTTCTTGCAGCGCGGGGTTGAGGCTGGTGCGTACGATAAGCCCGCCGGTATTGACCGCATCCGCGCCGAATTTTTGCACAAGCTGGGCGCGTACCGCATCGGCGAAATAGCCGCCATCAGGCACAGCTTGCTGGGCTTGGCCGGCCTTGGGCAATAGCGGTTCGGCCTGGGCGGCGGCGGCTTGGGCGGCGTTGATCGCGCC
>JAGWOU010000303.1 GCA_028870815.1 Rhodospirillales bacterium
TGAAAATGTAGTGCTAACCCGTCTGTCGCCAGTTCCTGCCGCAATTTTTGAACGATCCGGCGGCGCTCCACAACCCGATGTCTCGCGTTACGCTGCCGCAATTCCCGGTCGGTTCGGTTTGGTATTTCAGACAAATGAACCCCCGATACATTAGCGGGCAGAATTAGCTTTGGCATGGCATGGCTTTATCGACATGCACACACTCTGCAGGCAGAACCTTAATATCTGTAAAATACAAGAATTGTATTTTCGAGGAGAAATTTTGTGCAGACGTTAATTATGTAGGAGGTGATCAAGGCATATTTTTTAGGCTGGGTAAGTCAGGGGAGGCAAAGCGGCACGCAACCCTGCAAAAGCACTCTCCGTATCATAATGTTGGCTTACATAGGTTAGTGCTGCCTGTGGTTGTGGTGGCGCGATGACATGTCGTAAGATTGATTCAGCGAACATAGCAGCGCTGCCTGCAGCGATAAATGGCGAAGCTGCGCCGGTACTGAAGCCTTGCAGACTTGGCGGAGTGGCGACTGTGAACAAGCCGTGCCGAGCATAGTCTAGTAGTTTGATCTTCAACCCAGAGCCTATTCGAAGAGGAGAAATGGCCAGAGCTGCCCGATGAAGTATAGGTGCCAGGTTGGGCACGCGCCCTAATATATTCACGCCCGGTGGCAGCCGATGCAATACGGGACCGCAATCCCCAATCAAGTCAAGCGTTATGCCGTGGTCTCTTATTTCGGGCCAGATCTCCGCAAAAAACCACCGGAGTCCATCGAGGTTCGGGAGCGTATCGCTTCCTATAAAGACGATCCGGCCGGCAATCTTCTCTACCCCAGGGGCGGGAGGGCAGGGTAACGCCGGCATTGGGGCCATGAAGATATTGGCCTGGGGGCACATTCCCCGCAGCAAATCTGCTTCGTCCGGCTGAATGGCGGCAATATGAAAAGCATTCGCCAACAATTGTGCCTCCCGCTGCTTTGTGAGGCCCTCCGGTTGAACCCGATAGCCAGCCATTTCCAGCGCTTCCGCCCGGCGATGGAATACATCGTGGGTAACTAGTATTCTATTTGATTTGGGTAGTTCGGATGCGGCTAAGAGCGGTGCGCGGAAAATAGTATCGATCAGCACCGCATCAGGCTTCAACCGGTCGAGCGCGCGCGTAAACCAGCTAATTTCCGCTTGGTTCGGGAACTTGCCGAGCACCGCGTCGGATTGGTACTTCGCTCGGCGCAGCCTTCCAGCCAAAGAAACGGGTAGGCAGCAAAGTAATTTGCGGAGAAATATTCTACCTGTAGCTTTGGGAGTCGCTACCGTAAAAGCGCCGATGCGTCGCACATTTGGCCCGCAGACATGTGCCAGTTCGTATCGCTCTAACGGCGCACCCAACCGCATGCCGGTAAGCATGACAGTTACGTCATACCCCTGGTTGCAAAGCCAAGAAATAATTTCATGGTTTAAAGCCAAGTGACCGGCGGCACTTGGCTTAGGCAACTCATCCGTTACAAATACAATCACCTGACCAAAGCAAGGTCAGGCAGCGTTCTGAGTGACGCCCTTTTCAGATAACAAAGTCTGAAGTTCACCGCTCTGGTACATCTCGGTTACGATATCACAACCGCCTATGAATTCACCCTTTACGTAAAGTTGCGGGATCGTTGGCCAATTCGAGAATTGTTTAATGCCTTCCCGCAGTTCCGGGTCTTCCAGCACGTTTACGGACGAAAACGGCACGCCAGCGTGCTTTAGAATTTGTACTACCCGGGCGGAAAAACCGCATTGGGGAAACATGGGTGTGCCTTTCATGAAAAGCATCACAGGCACACCATCGATATGCTTCTGAATTTCGGCAAAAACAGGGTTTTCCATTGATATTTCCTTAATCCGGCGCAGAAGTTTGCAGTGCCAAGGCGTGGAGCGCGCCACCCATGCTACCTTTCAGGGCAGCATAGACCATCTGATGCTGCCGTACGCGGGGGATTCCGCGAAACGCCTCCGAAACCACGTTTGCGGCATAATGGTCGTTATCACCGGCCAAATCCTCAATGTGAATCTTAGCGTCGGGAAAGGCCGCTTTGATCAGGGCCTCTATCTCACCCGCTGGCATAGCCATTATGCTCGTCCCTTCAGGCAAACCAATGAAGAAAGAACCCTTCATGAGTGTCGCGCAATTGAACCAGTGATATGGCAAGACCGTCTGGCAGAGTCAATTTTTTCTCGTCAGAGGAACGGCCGATATGCTGTGCCGGAATGCCCTTCGTTGACGCTGCGGCGATCAAAGCGCTGGAGTCTTTCACAGCTAGAACATAGCGGGCCTGATCCTCGCCAAACCAATATTCGGCGGCACCCGCGCCCGTCAGTTCCACCCCACAATCTCCCGCCATGGCCATTTCGGCCACGGCAACCAGCAACCCGCCATCGGAAACGTCATGGCAGGCCTCAACTTCGTGGTTAAGAATTCTGTCCCGCACGAAATCGCCATTGCGGCGTTCGGCAGCCAGATCGACCGGCGGCGGTGCGCCGTCCTCACGGCCCAGAAGCTCGCGCAGGTAAAGCGAACGGCCTAGTTCGCCCTTGGTCTCGCCCACTACAACTAGTGAGAGGCCGGGCTTCAGCCCATAACCCACGGCCTTGGCAGCATCCTCCAGCACGCCCACTGCACCAATAGCGGGGGTGGGCAGAATCGGCTTGCCTTCGGTCTCATTATAAAGCGAGACATTGCCGGAAACGACCGGGAAATCCAGCGCCTTACAGGCCGCCGCCATGCCTTTGATGGCGCTGGCGAACTGTCCCATGATCTCCGGTTTCTCAGGGTTACCGAAATTCATATTGTCGGTAATTGCCAGCGGTTTGGCACCCGTGGCGGTAATGTTGCGCCATGCCTCGGCCACGGCCTGGGCGCCACCTACCTCCGCATCCGCCACGCAATAACGCGGGGTCACATCCGTGGTGATGGCCAAAGCGCGCTTGGAATTCTCCAGCCGCACTATGGCGGCATCCGCCTGGGCCGGGCGTTTCACGGTCTGCCCGCCCACCGTGGAGTCATACTGGTCGAAAATCCAACGGCGGGAGCACAGGTCCGGCGAGCCGATCAGCTTCGTCAGCGCTTGGTCCAGCGGTGCATGGCTGGAGATCGGTGCCAATTTCGCGGGCTTGGGCGTCTCCGCGATCGGGCGGCGGTAAAGCGGTGCCTCATCCGCCAGCGGTGCCAGCAGAATATCCGCCTCGACCGCGCCCTTATGCTTCACCACAATCCGCCCGGTATCGGTAATATGGCCGAT
>JAGWOU010000304.1 GCA_028870815.1 Rhodospirillales bacterium
CGGGCAGGTAATGCCAATCTCTCCACTCATCACCAGATGTGCCGCGCTGCGCTCGATCAAAGCCATGGAAAAGGGCAGGGGGGCGCCATATTCTGAAGGCTGGTAGACCAAGCCACTTTCCTTCATCGCCTTCTGTTGCGCGGGGCTCAATTCCTCGTCCCAGAGCCGCACGGTAAAATCCGGCGCCGGCGCCAGCAGCACCATCGCCTTTAGCCGCGCCCCCAGCTTTGGCCCCAGCAGCAAGGAAATCCACCCGCCCATGGAGGAGCCCACCAGCACCACATCGCGCTCCGGCGCAACTTGTTCCAGCACGAAGGCCGCATCGGCCGCCCAGTCACCAATGCCGTTCGCGACGAACACCCCGCCGGACTTCCCGTGCCCGGCATAATCGAACCGCAGCATCGCCCGCCTGTGCGTCCGGCACCATGCCTCCAGCGCCAGCGCCTTGGTGCCTTCCATGTCCGAAGCATAGCCCGGGCAGAACATCAGCACCGGGCCTTCGCCTTCCAGGAATTCATAGGCCAGATCGATTCCTGGCAAGCGTGTCACAAACGGCATAGTCATAAACTCCCAACCCTGGTAGCGCGCAGCACATGAATAGCCAGCCCAGAACGATTCTCCAGGTATTGCCCAGGCTCGATGCCGGAGGGGCCGAGCGGGTCGCCATCGAAATCGCCGAGGCCGTGCGCTTGGCCGGGCATCGTTCTATCATCGCCGCCGAGGATGGCCACCTCTCCCCTCTTGCGACGCGCGCCGGCGTGGAATTGATCCAACTTGATATGTCAACAAAAAATCCTTTAAAAATATGGCTCAATACAAAAAAACTAAATGCCGTTATAAGGGAAAACCACGTTGATATCGTGCATGCCCATTCCCGTGCCCCGGCCTGGTCCGCTTATCGCGCCGCCAAGCGCGCCGGTATTCCCTTCGTCACCACCTATCACGGCACCTATGGCGAGCGCACACGCCTGAAGAAGCGCTATAATCAGGTGATGGCGCAAGGTGATCGCGTGGTGGCCGTCAGTAACTTTATCGCTGACCTCATAAAATCTCGCTACAATATTGATCCTGAAAAAATCCATGTCATTCATAACGGGGTCGACCTGCGTAAATTCGATCCCGCCGCCGTGCGTGGAGACCGCGCCGTGCGCCTCGCCAAAGAGTGGCGGATCGAAAACGGCCAACCCGCCATCCTGCTTCCCGCCCGCCTTACCGGCTGGAAGGGCCAGCGTCTGTTCATTGAGGCCCTGGCAAAGATGCGACATCAGGAGGCCGTGGGCATCCTCATCGGCTCGGACCAAGGGCGGCATAAATACACGCAGGAGCTTATGGAACTGGCCGAGAGCCTCTGGGTGGGTGGCCGTCTGCGTCTTGCTGGCCATGTGGACGATATGCCCGCCGCCCTGAAACTCGCTGATATCGTGGTAAACTGCTCCACCGAGCCGGAAGCCTTTGGCCGCACCATCATCGAGGCTCAGGCCATGGGTAAGGTCGTCGTCGCCGCCGGGCATGGCGGTGCGCATGAAACCATCATTCCGGATGTGAGCGGCTTCCTGGTTCCACCCAATGACGCCGGCGCACTGGCCTCCATTTTCGACGCCATTTTGGAAGGCGATGCCGATCTGCGCCTCGCTTTCGGGGCCCGTGCGCGCGAGGAGGCCGGGGCACGCTTCTCCCTGGCGGCCATGCAGACGCGCTACCTCAATCTCTACGGCGAACTGCTGGGGTAATGCGCGTCCTCGTCATCCGTCACGGCGCGTTTGGCGATATCGTGCTCACTTTTCCGGCTTTCGCCGCCATCCGCGAACGCCACGCCCAGGATGAGATCACTCTGCTCACCACCAGGCCTTATGCCGGGCTGCTCGGTGCCAGCCCGTGGTTTGACAAAATCGAGACCGACGACAAGCCCGATTGGTGGAACCTGCCTGGCCTGCTGCGCCTGAAGCGGCAGCTTTCCGGCTTCGGCATGGTCTACGACCTGCAAACCTCCGGGCGTTCCACCCGCTATTTCTCCCTGGCCGGGCGTCCGCCCTGGTCCGGCATTGCGCGCGGCTGCCACTTCCCGGATGCCAGCAACCGCGAAACCCTGCACAGCCGGGAGCGCCTGGAACAGCAACTCCGCCTCGCCAGCCTGCGCACGCCTTTGGCAGCACCCGATCTCTCTTGGCTCGCGGGAGACATCTCCGGCCTCAATCTCCCGCTGCACTACGCCGTTCTAGTCCCCGGCGCCGCACCGCACCGGCCGGAAAAACGTTTTCCGGCCGAAAAATTCCGCGAGGTCGCCATCGCCCTGCACCTGCCCGTTGTCATTGTCGGCACCGCCAGCGAGAAACCGCTGGCAGAGGCCATTGGCGGCATCGACCTCACCGGCAAAACCGATTTCTTCCAGCTTGCCTCGGTTTTCCGGGGCGCATCTCTGGCTATCGGGAACGACACCGGGCCCATGCACCTCGCCGCCGCCTTGGGCGTAACCTGCATTTCGTTGTTCTCCGCCGCCTCCGAACCCGCCCGCACGGCGCCGCGCTACCCGGATGGCGGCTGGCCGGTCATCCTGCGCGCCCCCACCCTGCAAGAGCTGCCGGTTGCGCAAGTGCTCGCCCGCCTGCCATAACCCCGCCCGTATTTTCACCACGTTAGAGAGACGCCTATGCCCGCCATCACCCTGCCCGACGGTTCCGTTCGTTCGTTCGAGGGTGCTGTGACTGGCACCACCATCGCCGCCGCCATCGGGCCGGGCCTTGCCCGCGCTGCTTTGGCCATGGAGGTCAACGGCAAGCAGATGGACCTCTCCCGCGAGATCGCCGAGGATTCCGCGGTGAAATTCATCACCCGCAAGGATGACGCCGCGCTGGAGATGATCCGTCACGACGCAGCCCATGTGCTGGCCGAGGCCGTGCAGGAGCTGTTTCCCGGCACTCAGGTGACGATCGGCCCCTCCATCGAGAACGGCTTTTATTACGATTTCTACCGCAACGAACCCTTCACCCCCGCCGACCTACCGGCCATCGAGGGCAAGATGCGTGAGATCATCGGCCGCAACGCTGGCTTCGAGCGCGAGGAATGGGACCGCGAGGAAGCTATCAAATTCTTCGAAGCCCGCGGCGAGCGCTTCAAGGCTGAGCTGATCCGCGACCTGCCGGAAAGCGAGACCATCACCATCTATCGCCAGGGCGAGTGGCTGGACCTCTGCCGCGGCCCGCATATGCGCGGCACGGGGGATATCGGCTCCGGCTTCAAGCTGATGTAGACCGCCGGCGCCTA
>JAGWOU010000305.1 GCA_028870815.1 Rhodospirillales bacterium
CGGGAAAACAGCTGCGGCGATGCTGAATACCCACGGTTATATCGAGCATTTTCTTTATCCTCCTCCAATTCTGCCGTTGCTGGGGGGAATATCTTATCTTTCTTTCGAATGGTCGGCTTTTGCATGGATGTTTGGGCAGTTATTTTTCGCCGCCGTTCTGTTTAGGCTTTGCCGGTTTTCATGGCCGGTTATTGTCGTGGCGCTCCTAAGTCCCGCCGCGTTGTTCGGCACGGAAATCGGACAAATCGGCGTGCTTTGCGATACACTGTTTGTCTCAGGTTTGGTTCTTGCACAGCGGAACCAGCCAGCGGGCGGCGTCTTGCTTGGGTTGCTCGCCATCAAGCCGCAAGTGGGTATTCTGGCACCATTCGCGTTATTCTTTCGTTGCCAATGGCGCGCGATATTATTCGCCTTCGCAGCGGCAATCGCATTATGCGGCCTCGCCACAGCCTGGTTCGGGCTGGCACCCTGGTGCGCATTTTTTGCTGAGGATCACCGGGCGGTAGCCCTCATGCTTAACCGGCCTTTTGATCCACATACCTATCAAGGCTGGGGTGTTTCCACATTCTGGATGGCGCGCAGCTTCGGGGTTGGGGTTGCGGGTTCTCGCATAGCCCAGGGCTTGGTTGCCCTGGCCACAATTGGTGCTCTTTACGCCTTCCGCCATCGCCACAACTTCGTTGAACTTGCCGTCTATCTTTCCTTGTTGGCCTCGCCGTACGACTTTGCCTACGGCATGTTCGCCTTCTCCCTGATGCTGGCAGAATCCGCCCGCCAGCGCGGTTGGCGCATTGGTCTGCTGGATGCTGTACTCTTCCTTTGGCCCGGGGTCTGTCTCGTCGTCTCTATCGCCACTGGGCACGAACTCACCCCGCTTATCGTCTTAGCCGCCTTGCTTCGCGCGGCTTTGCCCGCCCGGCCTCCTGTGCTACCCGCCCCCGCACAGGAGTAGACCGATGGCGAAAAGTGAGTTTCTGGCTGAGGCGAAGGCCCGCGGCTTCATCTTCCAATGCACGGACGAGGCGGCTTTAGACGAAGCCTGCGCGTCCGGTGCCATCGCCGGCTATGCCGGGTTCGATCTCACCGCCGACTCCTTGCATGTCGGCCATATGATCCCCATCATGCTGCTGCGCCTGTTCCAGCGCCATGGCCACCGTCCGGTGGCGCTAATGGGCGGCGGCACCACCCGCATCGGCGACCCATCTTTCCGCGAGGAAGCCCGCCAACTTCTCTCCGACGAGCAGATTGGCAAGAACCTTATTGGCATCCGCAAGAACCTGGAAGCTTTCATCAATTTCGGCGGTGGCCCCAACGATGCCATTTTGGTGAACAACGCGGATTGGTTGGATAATCTCTCATACATCGGCCTGCTGCGCGAGGTGGGGGTGCATTTCTCCGTTAACCGCATGTTGTCCTTCGATTCCGTGAAATCCCGGCTGGACCGTGAGCAGGGCCTCACCTTCCTGGAATTCAACTACTCTATCCTGCAAAGCTACGATTTCCGCGAGCTGAACCGCCGCGAAGGCGTGGTGCTGCAAATGGGCGGCTCCGACCAATGGGGCAATATTGTCTCAGGCATCGAGCTGGTGCGCCGGACAGACCAGAAAACCGTGTTCGGCCTTACCACGCCGCTCATCACCACCGCGTCGGGGCAGAAAATGGGCAAATCGGCCGCGGGTGCGGTCTGGCTTTCGGCCGAGAAGCTAAGCCCATATAACTACTGGCAATTCTGGCGCAATACCGAGGACGCCGATGTAGGCCGCTTTCTGCGCCTGTTCACGGATGTGTCCTTGGACGAGATCGCCCGGCTGGAAGCCCTCGGCGGTGCCGAGATCAACCAGGCCAAGATCATCCTCGCCACCGAGGCCACCACGCTCGCCCATGGCCGCGCCGCCGCCGCCGAAGCCGCCGAAACCGCCCGCAAACTGTTCACCGAAGGCGTGGCGGCTGGGGCGCTGCCCAGCATCAACCTTACGGCGGCGGAGTTCGGGGACGGGCTGCCCGCTTTCGCCCTGCTGGTGAAAGCTGGTTTGGCGGCTTCCAATGGCGAGGCGAGGCGCTTGATCCGTGGCGGCGGGGCACGGCTGGACGATGCGGTGATTACCGATGAGGCCCAGCTCATCGCCCCCAAGCCCGAGCAGAAGCTCTCGGCTGGTAAGAAGCAGCATGTGCTGGTGAAGCTAGCGGGCTAACTCAGCCTGCCAGCGTGCCGCCTCGCCCGGCGTCAAATCGGCATAGCGAGCCATGCCTTCCACGAATCCGGCGCGCACATCGTGCTGCAATCTCGGCGCCATTGCCGTAAAATTTGCCACATGCCCGGCCAGCGCTTCCTCCGGCACATGCCGCACCGCCTGGGCTGCCCGTAGCGCGGCGCGTTTGCGCCAGGGCAGGCGGGAAAGCAGCCCCCGATGCACGAAATCCGGCCAAGGAGACTCCATGAATAATCGCGCAAAAGCTTTCACGTCCTCCCGCCCATATAAAGCCGCCCATTCCGGGTCCCGCCAGGGCTTCAGCACGTTGAGATAATGCAGAATTTGCGGCTGCACCGCAGCTTCCAGCCCTAAGCCCATGTAATGGGTACAGAAATTCCAGCGCGGGGAAAGCTCCGCAATCCGCCCCGCCAGCAGCACGTTCAGCGCATCCTGGTCCATGAACCGCAGCAGCTTGCCGCGTGCTTGCACCATGGCCTCGGCCTGCTGGCCCAGTGCTTCATGCCGCCAGCGCGCCGCATCCAGCAGCGTCACGCCCGCGTTGAAATAGCGCCCCTCCAGCGGCAAGCCGGTCGCAGTACGATAGGCGTGCCAGTCTTCCCGCCCTGCAGCGTCGCCCAGATAAATGCCGCAATCCTCCACCATTGCCGCTACGGCACCCTTGAGGTCCAGTGTCAGCAACGATGCCAGCGCTCCGGCAATCCGCGTGTCGGAATCGACATAAAGTAGCCTGTCATAATCCTTTAGCCATAAATCTGCGGCCAGCAGGCGGACGTAAGTAAAAGCCGACATATGCGCCGGCCCTGCTGCCTCCTTGAACAGCGTCGGCAGTTCGATTTCGCGGAGATAAACACCCGGGGGCGCCTCCAACCCCTTTGCCACGCCCTTTGCCACCAGCAGCCAGACGTCGAAATCCCGCCGCAGCTCGGCCGCCACGCTTCGCGCCGCCACCCAGGCCAGCGGCAAATAGGCGGCATCCGCCGCGAAAAACACCGCCTTGCCGCCGCTCATGCCCGCCTGTTCAAATGTTATTCGCACCCATGCTTGCAT
>JAGWOU010000306.1 GCA_028870815.1 Rhodospirillales bacterium
TCTCATTTTCGTTGCCCTTGCCGCCGTATTGGGTATCGCCTTTGTGTTCGGCTCGTTGTTCGCCGCGCGGCAGAAGCCCTACCCCGACAAGCTTGCCGCTTACGAATGTGGTTTCGAGGCTTTCGGCGATGCGCGCCGCCGCTTCGACGTGCGGTATTATCTGGTGGCGATTCTGTTCATTATTTTCGATGTTGAAGTCGCGTTTCTGTTTCCCTGGGCGGTTTCGCTCGGCCGCATCGGCATGGTCGGCTTTTGGTCGATGATGGGCTTTCTCGCGGTTTTGACGGTTGGTTTCATATATGAGTGGAACAAGGGCGCATTAAATTGGGAGTGAAGGCATGACTACAGCCTCAAACAGCGCTGAGCTCGCCTGGAACAGGGAGCATCTTCCCCCAGGCGCCGAACAGGATGCGGTGATCAAGGGCATAACCGGAGAACTCGCCGGCAAGGGCTTCATTATCGCCAATATCGACAAGGTGGTGAACTGGGCGCGCACCGGCAGCCTGTGGCCGATGACCTTCGGTCTGGCCTGCTGCGCGGTGGAGATGATCCATGCCTACATGCCGCGCTACGATCTCGACAGATTCGGCATCATCCCGCGCGCGTCGCCAAGGCAGTCTGACGTGATGATCGTGGCCGGCACGCTGACCAACAAGATGGCCCCGGCGCTGCGCCGGGTTTACGACCAAATGCCCGAGCCGCGCTGGGTGATTTCAATGGGCAGCTGCGCCAATGGCGGCGGCTATTATCATTACTCCTATTCCGTGGTGCGCGGGGTAGACCGGATCGTGCCGGTGGATGTGTATGTGCCCGGCTGCCCGCCCACGGCGGAGGCGTTGGTGTACGGCATCATGCAATTGCAGAAGAAGATCCGGCGGACGGGGACGGTGCTGCGTGGCTGACGAAACCGAAAACAACGAGGCTGCAACTCCGGCGGCGCCAATTGATGCGGTGCTGGATGCGTTTAAGGCTCTGCCAGGTGTGCTGGCGGCTGAGCGCAAGCTGGGCGAGGTGGCGTTGCGGGCCGAGCGCGACGCCGCGCATGGGTTGCTGAAAACCCTACGCGACAGTTTCGCCTTCGAGCAGGTCATGGATGTTTGCGGTGTGGATTACCCTGAGCGTGCCGAGCGTTTCGAGGTGGTTTACAACCTGCTTTCCGTGACCCGGAATGAGCGGGTGCGCGTGATTGTGTGCACTGATGAAAACACGCCGGTTGCCTCGGTGAGCGATCTTTGGCCCTGCGCCATCTGGTGGGAGCGCGAGGTGTGGGATTTGTTTGGGATCAGCTTCGCTGGCTTGCCGGATCACCGCCGTATCCTCAGCGATTATGGCTTTGAAGGGCACCCGCTGCGCAAGGATTTCCCGCTGACCGGCTATGTCGAGGTTCATTACGACGAGGACCGCAAGTCTGTGGTCTATGACAAGGTGAAGCTGACGCAGGAATTCCGCAATTTCGATTTTCTCTCACCCTGGGAGGGCATGACGCTGCTGCCCGGCGATGAGAAGGTGAACAGGAGCCGGGGATGAGCGAGGCAGCACCAACGGCCAAGACGGTTTATGAGGTCGACAGCCACACCATAAATTTCGGGCCGCAGCACCCTTCCGCGCATGGCGTGCTGCGTTTGATCATGGAGATGGATGGCGAGGTGATCGAGCGCTGCGACCCGCATATTGGGCTGCTGCACCGGGGTACCGAAAAGCTGATTGAATATAAGAGCTATATGCAGGCGGTGCCGTATTTCGACCGTCTGGATTATGTTTCACCGATGAGCTGCGAACATGCTTTCGCGCTTGCCACGGAAAAGCTGCTGGGGATTGAGGCGCCGGAACGCGCGCAATGGATTCGCGTGATGTTTGCGGAACTCACCCGTGTGCTCAACCATCTTCTCAATATCAGCCATTTCGCGCTGGATTGCGGCGCGATTTCACCGAGCCTGTGGATGTATGAGGAGCGGGAGAAGCTGCTGCTGTTCTACGAACGGGCTTCCGGCGCGCGGTTCCATTCCAATTATTTCCGTCCCGGTGGCGTCTCGAAAGATCTGCCAGCCGGGCTGGCGGAAGATATCGCCGCCTGGGTCGATGAGTTTCCGAAATTCATCGATGAGATGGAAGCGCTTCTCAACGGCAACCGCATTTTCAAGCAGCGCCTTGTCGATATCGGCGTGATCTCGGCCGAGGATGCGTTGGCCTGGGGGTTCACAGGCCCGTCTTTGCGTGGCTCCGGCGTGGCGTGGGATCTGCGCCGCGCGCAGCCTTACGACAAATACGCCGAGGTGGAATTCGACGTGCCGGTTGGCAAGCACGGTGATTCCTACGACCGCTATCTCGTCCGTATGGCGGAGATGCGGGAGAGCTTGAAAATCATCAAGCAGGCGCTGGCGAAAATGAAACCGGGGCCGGTGAAGGTGCAGGACCGCAAGATCACCCCGTCCACCCGCGCCGAGATGAAGCATTCGATGGAAGCGTTGATCCATCACTTCAAGCTTTACACCGAAGGGTATCACGTGCCGGAAGGGGCAACCTATACCGCCGTGGAAGCACCGAAGGGTGAGTTTGCCGTGTATCTGCAATCGGACGGCACCAACCGCCCGTATCGTTGCAAAATCCGCGCAACTGGATTCTCGCATTTGCAAGCGGCGGATAAACTCTGCAAGGGCCACATGCTGGCCGATATGGTGGCGATCCTCGGGTCGCTCGACATTGTTTTTGGTGAGATCGACCGGTGAGCCACACGCACGCAGAACCGACCAGCTTCGCCTTTACCGAAACCAACATGAAGTTGGTGGAAAAGGCGATCAAGAAATACCCCGAAGGCCGGCAGATGAGCGCCGTGAAATCGCTGCTGGACCTCGCCCAGCGGCAGATGGAAGCGCAAACAGGCTCTGCCTGGCTGCCCCGCGTGGCGATGGAAAGGGTGGCTGAGATTCTTGGTGTGGCCCCCATGCGGGTTTACGAGGTTGCGACCTTCTACACCATGTTCAACCTGAAGCCGGTGGGCAAATATCATCTCCAGGTTTGCACCACCACGCCGTGCTGGCTGCGCGGGTCGGACGATGTTGTAAGCGCCTGTAAAAAGGCCAGCGGCATTAAGCATTTCGGTGAAACCAGCGAAGATGGCTTGTTTACCTTGAAAGAGGTGGAATGCCTCGGCGCCTGCGTAAATGCACCGATTTTGCAGGTGAACGATGATTATTACGAGGATATGGACGCGGCGCGCACGGAAGCG
>JAGWOU010000003.1 GCA_028870815.1 Rhodospirillales bacterium
AGGCGCTTTCCTGCGCAAGGGCGACATCAAAACCCAGCCCTGGATCAAATCCTATGAGGACCGGAACGTGGATTTCGGGCTGGAATGCGGGTTGCAGGGCAGGGCGCAGATCGGCAAGGGCATGTGGGCCGCACCGGATCAGATGGGGGCGATGCTGGAGCAGAAGATCGCCCACCCCAAGGCTGGTGCCAACACCGCCTGGGTGCCCAGCCCCACCGCCGCCACGCTGCATGCGCTGCATTATCACGAGGTGGATGTGTTTGCCCGGCAGAACGAGCTGAAGAACCGCCCCGTTGCCAAACTGTCGGATATTCTCACCGTGCCTTTGGCCCATGACGTAACCTGGAAGCCTGACGAGATACAGCAGGAGTTGGATAATAACTGCCAGGGCCTATTGGGCTACGTTGTCCGTTGGGTGGACCAGGGGGTCGGCTGCTCCAAGGTGCCGGATATTCACGATGTCGGGTTGATGGAAGACCGCGCGACGTTGCGCATCTCCTCTCAGCATATCGCCAATTGGCTGTATCACGGCATTGTCAGCCGGGAGCAGGTGATGGAAACGCTGAAACGCATGGCCCGGGTGGTGGACAGACAAAATGCAGGCGACCCTGCTTATCTGCCCATGGCGCCAACTTATAACGGCCCGGCCTTCAAAGCGGCGATGGAACTGGTGTTCGAAGGGCTTTCACAGCCCAACGGTTATACCGAGTTCATTCTTACCCGCCGCCGCCGCGAGGCAAAGGCGCTCACCCGCCGCCACGAGAAGAAAGCGGCCTGACGGAAACCAGGCGGCGCGGCTGTTTTGCACCGCGCCGCTTTTGTTTCATCCCGCCGTGCGCAGGCTCACTTTCAACGCCGCCACCTTGCCGGGCGGCTGTATCCCCGCAACCTCATGCGGCACATAGGGCGCTTCCAGTGCCGCGATCTCCTTGTCCGACAACGCCACATCCAGCGCGCTCAGCGCGTCGGTCAGATGCGCGGGTTTGGTCACGCCGATGATCGGCGCGGTGATCTCCGGTTTTTGCAGCAGCCAGGCCATGGCCACTTGGGCGCGTTTCACACCCTTGGCGGTGGCCACGGCGCTCACTTCCTCCACCACCTTGCGGTCCTGCGCCTCCGTACCGGCATAAATCGTCTTTCCGAAGGCGTCGGTTTCCGAGCGCGCAGTCGTCTCCGCCCAGTCGCGGGTCAGCCGCCCGCGGGCCAACGGGCTCCAGGGAATCACCCCCACACCCATGTCGGCGCAAAGCGGCAGCATTTCACGCTCCTCCTCACGGTAGATCAGGTTCACTTGGTTCTGCATGGAGATAAACGGCGTCCAGCCATTCATCATTGCGGTGTATTGCGCCTTGGAAAACTGCCAGGCAGACATTGAGGACGCGCCAATATACCGCACCCGCCCGGATTTCACGATGTCATGCAGCGCCTCCATCGTTTCCTCGATCGGCGTGTCGTCGTCCCAGCGATGGATTTGGTAAAGATCGAGATACTCCATCCCCAGGCGCTTCAGGCTGTCATCCACCGCCTGGAACAACGCCTTGCGGGAAAGCCCACCCGTGTTCGGCGCGCTCCGCCAGGGGAAATGCGCCTTGGAGGCCACCACGATCTCGTCCCGGCTCGCGAAATCCTTCAAGGCCCGGCCAGTGATTTCTTCGGATGTGCCATCGGAATAGGAATTGGCGGTGTCGAAGAAATTGATTCCGGCCTCCAACGCCTGGCGGAAAATGGCGCGGCTCGCTGCCTCGTCCAGAGTCCATTCATGGCTGCCGCGCGCCGCATCGCCAAAGCTCATGCACCCAAGGCAGAGGCGTGAGACTTTAAGGCCGGTCGGGCCGAGATTCCGGTATTGCATGCGGTCTGCTCCTGTTTGTCCGCTCGCAAGATAGGAAGCGGGCACGCCGGATGATAGGGGGTTTGACGCGCAATGGCCGCCCATGTCAGGCTCGTTTCATGGTGAAAACCATTTTTATCGCTCTGCTGCTGGTGTTTGGCATCCTGGCGGCGCAGCCAGCGCGCGCGGCGGGGTATTGCGCCGCCCACCCCACCGAAGATGCGCTGCATGCCTTGCCGATGGCCTTGGTGCCAGCAGCGCAGGCGGCGTTCGGTTTACATGGCCTCAGCGCGGCCCAAACACGGCGGATGACCGTGATCCGCTGCATGGGCGGCAAGGTTTATGCCTGTTTCATTGGCGCCAATCTGCCTTGCGGCAAGGCGAACAAGGCGCGGAATTTACCCGCGGCCTCGGATTGGTGTGAGGACAACCCGAACGCCGGTTTTGTCCCCGCCTATATCTCAGGCCATGACAGCATTTACGCTTGGCGTTGCCTGTGTGGCCGGCCGGTGCATGTCGGCCCTCCGGCCGCGCTGGACCAGCGGGGGTTTTTCAAACGCTACTGGAAAAATCTCGGCTGAATCGGTACCGCGTGGCGGCTATTCCATCGCCCAGGCGAGAATCGCTTTCTGCGCGTGCAACCGGTTTTCCGCCTCGTCGAACACCACGGAGGCCGGGCCGTCGATCACTTCGGCGGCGACTTCCTCACCGCGATGCGCGGGCAGGCAGTGCTGGAAGATGGCACCCTTGGCGGCCTTTTCCATCAGCGCGGCGGTCACTTGATACGGTGCAAAGGCGCTCGCGCGGGCGGCGGCCTGGTCCTCGGAATCGGACATCGAAAGCCAGGTATCCGTCACCACGCAGGCGGCATTTTCCACCGCCCAGGCCGGGTCGGCTCCCACCTGCACATCAGCACCCTCGGCTTTCGCCCAGTCCAGCACTTCCGCGCGGGGCATATATCCCTCCGGGCAGGCGAGGCGCAGCGAGAAATTGAACCGCGCCGCGGCCTCGATGAAGGAAGCGGCGACATTATTGCCGTCCCCCACCCAGGCGAGTTTCTGCCTGGCAATGGGGCCCTTATGCTCCTCGAAGGTCATGATGTCCGCCATCAACTGGCAGGGATGGGAGAGTTCCGTGAGGCCGTTGATGACAGGAATGCTGGCGCAACGCGCCAGATCATGCAGCTTGGTGGCGGCATCGGTCCGCAGCATGATCCCGTGCACGAAGCGCGAGAGCACGTTGGCGGTATCCTCGATGGTCTCGCCCCGGCCGAGCTGCATCTCCCTGGCGGAGAGCACAACCGCATCGCCGCCCAGTTCCTTCACCGCGACCTCGAAAGAAACACGGGTACGGGTGGAAGGTTTTTCGAAAATCATCGCCAGGGTTTTGCCCGTCAGCGGCTTTTTGCCCGTACGGCGCGTGTGTTTCAGGTTGATGGCGGAATCGAGCAAGGCGCGCAGTTCGGCGCCCGAAAAATCCTTCAGATCCAGAAAATGCCTGGGGCCGGACGCCCGCAGGGACAGTACAGCGCTCATTTCGCCGCCTCCGTGGTCTTGCTCAGCGTCACGGCGGCTGTCTCCAGCATGGTCAGCGCGGTGTCGCAATCATTATGGGTGATGATGAGCGGCGGGATCAGGCGCAGCACGTTCTCGCCCGCCGCCACGGTCAGCAGTCCCTGGCGCATCGCCTCGTTCTGCACATCGCCATTCGGCACGGCGCATTTCAGCCCCAGCAGCAGCCCGGTGCCGCGCACCTCCGTGAACACATCGCCGTGGCGCGCCACCAGCGCCTCCAGCCCGGCGTGCAGATGCGCGGCCACATCCAGCATCTGGTCAAGGAAGCCATCGGCCAGAATTACATCCAGCACCGCGTTGCCGGCGGTGCAGGCCAGAGGCCCGCCGCCAAAGGTGGTGCCATGGCTGCCCGGCACCAGCGCCTTGGCCACGCGCTCCTTGGCCAGCAGCGCCGCCATCGGGAAACCGCCGCCAATGCCCTTGGCCAGCGTTGCGATATCCGGTTCCACGTCCGTCCATTGATGCGCGAGCAGCTTGCCGGTGCGGCCCATGCCGGTCTGCACCTCGTCGAAGCCCAGAAACAGCCCGAACTCGTCGCAGGCGGCACGCAAGCCCCGCAGGAATTCGGCATCGGCTGAGCGGATGCCGCCTTCGCCCTGGATAGGCTCCACCAGAATCCCAGCGGTTTCGGCGGTGATGGCGTTGCGCACCTCGTTGAGGTTGTTGAAGGGCACATGGTCGAACCCGTCCACTTTTTTGCCGAACCCCGCCAGATATTTCGGGTTGCCGGTGGCGGAGATCATCGCCAGCGTGCGGCCATGGAATGCGCCCTCGAAGCAGATAACGCGCGTGCGCTCGGGGTGCCCGGCATCGGACTGCGCCTTGCGCATGGCCTTCACCAGCCCCTCATTCGCCTCCGCGCCGGAATTGCAGAAAAACACGCTATCCGCGAAGCTGGCCGCCACGAACCGCGCCGCCAGTGTTTCCGCCTGCGGCACGCGGTACAAATTGGAGACGTGAATCACCTTCGCCGCCTGCTCGGCAATCGCCTTCACCAGATGCGGGTGCCCATGGCCGATGGAGGAGGTTGCGATGCCCGCGCCGAAATCCAGGTAACGTCGCCCTGCCGTATCGAACAGCCAGGCGCCCTGGCCGTGATCGAAGGCGATATCGGCCCTGGAAAAATTGGGCATTAGCGCGGAAATCATGAATATGCTTTCAAGGCGTCAGAAAGCTCGGACTAAAACCATATGCCTGAAAAAAATCAAGCCTCGCCCCGGCTCAAGCTGATCCTGATCGTCGCTTTCTGCACCTTGCCCTCACTGGCGGAGGCGGCGGCGGTCATCTGGGGTGAGCGCCAGGGTTATACCGGCAAGGCCCTGCGGGACGGGCTGGATTTCTGGGCCGGGGGGTTCTTGTACCTGCACCATCAGCTTCCGGTGCTGTTCAACCACACGGCCTATCAGAGCTTTTTGCAGGGTATGTACGGGCATTTGCCCTATCATCTCTGGAGCTACCCGCCGAGTTACGGGCTGATCGCCGCCGCTTTCGGCTGGCTCTCCCCCTGGGCCGCGGTGCTGAGCTTCGATGCGCTGAGCCTAGTATTAATGGCTGCCGTGCTGCGGCTGGCGGGGAAAAGCTGGTGGTTTGTTGCCGCCATGCTGCTGGCTCCGGCCACGCTGGAAAACGCCTTGGAGCACCAGAACGCGGCGTTGATCACGGCGCTGATCGGCGGCGGGCTGCTGCTGGCGCAAACCCGCCCGCGTTTGGGCGGGAGGCTGATCGGTCTCGCCAGCTTCAAGCCGCAATTGGGGCTGGTGCTGCCGCTTTATCTGCTGCGCCGCGCGCCGTTGGCGTTTTTCTACGCCGCCTTGGCGGCGGTGGCGCTGGCGGGGGCCTCGCTATGGGCCTTCGGCCCGGCTTCCTGGGCGGGGTTCTTCCATTACACCAGCCCGATCATGAGCAATGTGCTGCTCACCGGCCAGCCGAAGGATTTCGCGGGCGGGTTGATCAGTGTGTTCGCCACCACAAAGCCGCTGGCGGGGCTGCACGGCGCCTTTGCGGCGCAGGGAGCGGTGACGCTGGCCTGCGTTCTGGCCGCGCTGTTCACCCGTTCCGTGCCGGCCATGCTGATCCTCTCCGCCCTCGCCAGCCCGTATCTGCATGTGTACGATTTGCTGGGCACGAGCCTTGCGGTGGCCTTGCTGGTGGAACAACGCCTGGCCGGAGACGGGTTCAGGGCCGGTGAGCCAGTGCTGTTTTTCGTGGTCTGGTTTGCCCCCGGCCTGCTGCTCTGGCATCCGGCTTACGCGCATCTTGCGCCAGTGCTGCTGCTGTTGCTCTTGGCAAGTGCCATGCGGCGTGGTGGTGTCCAGCCATGCGACTCATCTCCGGCTCGGCCCGGCTCGCCGGCGTTACCGGCTGGCCCGTTGCCCATTCCCGCTCCCCCCGAATCCATAACACATGGCTGCGCCGCCACGGGATCGACGGCGTTTACGTGCCCTTGCCGATCAGGCCGGAAGACTTCGCCGCCGTGATTCCGGCCTTGGCCAAGGCCGGGTTCGCGGGCCTGAATGTCACCATTCCGCATAAAGAGGCCGCGTTCGCGATCTGCGACCGGGTGGACGGCTTTGCCCGCCGCGCCGGAGCGGTGAACACGCTGGTGTTCGGGCCGGATGGCATCGAGGGCCGCAACACCGATGGCTACGGCTTTGTCGCCAATCTGCGCGCGCATGGCGTGAACCCTGCGGGGAAAGTGCTGATTCTCGGTGCCGGCGGTGCCGCGCGCGGCATAGGTGCCGCTTTGCAGGATGAGGGTGCGGAGATCACCTTCACCAACCGCACGCCGGAACGTGCGGCGGCACTTGCGGCGGCGCTGCCCCCGGCCAAGGTGCTACCCTGGGAGAGCCGCGCGGCGGCGCTGGGGGATTATGCGCTGTTGGTGAACACCACCTCGCTTGGTATGGCGCATGAGCCGCCATTGGCCATGGACCTTTCCCGCGCCGCGCCCGGGCTGGCGGTGGCGGATATCGTTTTCGCGCCGCTGGAAACCCAGCTTCTGGCCGATGCCAAGGTGCTGGGCCTGAAACCCGTGGAGGGGCTGGGTATGCTGCTGCATCAGGCGGTGCCGGGCTTTGAGGCCTGGTTCGGTGTACGGCCCACGGTTGACGAGGAACTCTACCGGATTGCCGCCGCATGATGCGGATTGGCCTCACCGGCGGCATCGGCATGGGCAAATCCACCGTGGCGGGGCTGTTCGCGGCGCATGCCGTGCCCGGCTTCAACGCGGATGATGAGGTTCACCGCTTGCAGGCCCCGGATGGCGCGGCGATTCCGGCTATCGCCGCCGCCTTTCCCGGCATGGTGCAAAATGGCGTGCTGAACCGCGCCGGATTGCGCGCCATTGTGCTGGCCGACCCCGCCCAAATGCGCGTGCTGGAGGGGATCATGCATCCGCTGGTCCGTGAAGCCCAGGCACGGTTTCTGGCTGAAGCCGAAGCCAAGGGCTGCCCCGCCGCGCTGCTGGATATTCCGTTGCTCTTTGAAACCGGCCGTCAGGCGGATTTCGACAAGGTGGTCGTGGTCTCCTGCCCACCCGAAACGCAGATTGCGCGGGTGCAGCGGCGCGGGCTTAGCCGCGTGGAAATCGACGCGATCATCGCCCGGCAGATGCCGGATGCCAAAAAACGCGCCTTGGCGGATTACGTGGTCGAAACCGATGGCCCGATGACCGATACGGCCGCCCGTGTCGAAGCCATCATCAAGGATCTGGGATTATGAGCCGTTCTGTTCTCTTTGATACCGAGACCACCGGGTTCGAGCCTTTGACCGGCGACCGCGTCATCGAAATCGCCGCCATCGAGCTTGAGAACGACCTGCCGACCGGCAAGCAGTTCTACGCCTTGCTGGACCCGGAGCGGGACATCCCGATGGAAAGCACGCGCGTGCACGCCATCACCAACGCGCATGTGGAAGGCAAGCCGAAATTCGCCGAGGTAGCGGCGGAGATGCTGGAGTTTTTCGGGGATTCCCCGCTCGTCGCCCATAATGCGCCGTTCGATTTCGGCTTCATTTCCGCCGAACTTGACCGCATCGGCAAACCGCCTCTGGATAAGGCGCGCATGATCGACACGCTGGTGCTTGCCAAGCAGCGTTTCCCCGGCATGCCCAACAGCCTGGACGCGCTGTGCCGGCGCTTCGAGATCGACCTCTCTGCCCGCACCACCCATAACGCGCTGCTGGACTGCAAGCTGCTGGCGGAAGTGTATGTGGAGCTTACCGGCGGGCGCCAGCGCGGGCTGACGCTGGAAACGGAAGCCTCGCTCTCCTTCGCGCAATATCAGCCGCCCGCGAACCGCACCCCGCGCCGGATTGCGCTGACGGACGCCCAGCGCGAGGCCCATGCCGCGTTCATCGGCCAGATAAAGGAGCCGGTCTGGCTCAAGGAATAAGGCGGCTCTCCGCCGGGAAAGCGGCTTGTTGCCGCAGCGCGGCCAGGGCCTTGCGCTTCGCGCCATACCAGAGGCTCCAGAGCAGCAGCAGGCCGAATATGCCGTAGCCGATAAATGGCGCCAGCAGCAGATAGCGGCTTATCGGCCAGACCCAGGCCAGAAGGCACAGCACGGCCGTTTGCACAATCAGCCCGGCGCCCCATGCCGCCGTCATCCGCCGGAAGGTGCGGCGCACTTCTGGATTCTGCCACATCGCCTCGAACTGTTCCGCACCCTGCTCGGTGTTCCGGGCGGAGGTTGCACGCGCCAGATAGAAGACCAGCGGCTTTTCCATCAGCAGAGAGGCAAGAAAAACCACGCCGATCGCGCCCGTTACCAGCGCATCGCGGATTTGAATGAGTCTGGCAGAACCGCCCAGCGCGGTGGCGGCAAGGGTCAGCACGATGCTCGCCACCACCACAACCGAAACCGCGTCCAGCCTCCTGGTTTTCACCAGCTCGTAACCGCTCCACAACAAGGGCGGTACGGCGGAAGCGATGAGGGCGTTGGTGTCGCCCAGCGTGTCGTCCAGCACCTCGTACACCAGATAGGGCGCCAGGAAATTGGCGCTGAGTTCCGGGGCGAGGCCTAGGGCCGATTTCAGCGAATAAGCCCTGTCATGGGCGAGGAGGCGGAAGCGTAGGATTTGCGCGGAATCCGCCCGGCCTCGAAGGCCAGCCGTCCGGCGATCACGCCGTGCTTCATCGCCACCGCCATTTTTACCGGGTCATCCGCCATGGCGATGGCGGAGTTCACCAGCACCGCGTCGCAGCCCAGCTCCATGGCGTAGGCGGCGTCCCAGGCGGTGCCTACCCCGGCATCCACCAGCACCGGCACTTTCGCCTGCTCGATGATGGTCTGGATCATGATCGGGTTCTGCACGCCCAGCCCGGAGCCGATGGGCGCGCCCAGCGGCATGATCGCCACGCAGCCCATATCCTCCAGCCGCTTGGCGGCCACCGGGTCATCGGCGCAATACACCATCACCTCAAACCCGTCTTTTATCAGCGCATCGGCGGCCAGCAGGGTGCCGGCCATGTCCGGGTACAAGGTCGGGGCTGGCCCAAGCACCTCAAGCTTCACCAAATTCCAGCCGCCCGCCTCGCGAGCCAGGCGCAGGGTGCGCACGGCCTCGTCGGCGGTAAAGCAGCCGGCGGTGTTGGGTAAATAAGTGTAACGCTGCGGGCTCACGAAATCCTGCAGCATCGGGGCGTTGCGGTCGGAGAGATTTACCCGGCGCACCGCCACGGTCACCATTTCCGCGCCCGAGGCTTCGATGGCGGCGGCGGTGGTTTCCAGGTCCTTATATTTGCCGGTGCCAACCACCAGCCGGGAGGAAAAATGCCGCCCAGCCACGGTCCAGCCGCCAGCTTTATGCGCGATGCCGTCCATGATCCTAGCCGCCTCCCACAAAATGTACGATTTCCAGCGCATCCCCGGCCGCCAGCATGGTGACGGCATATTGGGAGCGGGGCACGATTTCCAGGTTCCGTTCCACCGCCAGCTTGCGCGTGTCCAGTTCCATGAGCGCAACCAGGCCCGTGACGGAGGTGCCGGGCGGCACGCGCATCGATTCGCCGTTCACGGTCAGTTCGATTTGTTCAATAATCTGGCTCATGCGCCTATTATCGGCTTCCAGCCCATCGCCCGCAAGGCAGCCAGGGGCGCGGTGCGCTCATACCCGCATACGCGCGTGCGCGCGTGCGCCACGGCCTATGCGCAACGATTTGATCTGGCATGAATTTTTGAAATACCAGAGGCGCTAAAAAACATTCCCGCCGCCGCCCCGCGCAAAAAACGCAAACGCGGATTTGGCGGTGCGCGGGCACTATGCTACCGCAACCGGCACCATGGCAGCACCGCTCATCCTGGTCCTGAACGGACCCAATCTCAATCTCCTCGGCACGCGGGAGCCCGACGTTTACGGGCACGGCACATTGGACGACCTGGAAACCCTCTGCGCCGAGGTGGCGGAAGGGGCAGGGCTGTCCATCGATTTCCGTCAGAGCAATCACGAGGGTGAGCTGATCACCTGGGTGCAGGAGGCTCGGAATTCCGCCGCGGGGCTTATCATCAACCCGGCCGGCTATTCCCACACCTCCGTGGCGCTGATGGATGCGCTGAAGGCGGTCGATATCCCGATCATCGAGGTGCATCTTTCCAACATCCACCAGCGCGAGTCCTTCCGGCATCATTCCTATGTGTCCCAGGCGGCAACCGGGGTGATTTGCGGGTTGGGATTTGCGGGCTATAGGCTCGCTCTGCTTGCCCTGTCCGAAATTCTGGAAGAAGACGAACAATGAGCCTTTCCTTCGACCCCAAAGCACTAGCTGAGCTTGCGGAGCTGCTGAATAAAACCGGCTTATCCGAGATCGAGCTGGAAGAAGGGGACCGCAAGGTTCGCCTTGCCCGGGTTTTGGCCCCGGTTACCGTGCCGGTTGCGGCTGCGGCGCCGGTTGCAGTGTCACCGGTTGCCGCCCCGACCGCTACCCCGGCGGCGGACCCTGCGAAGAATCCCGGTGCGGTGAAATCCCCGATGGTTGGGGTTGCCTATCTTTCGGCTGAGCCGGGTGCCCCGCCTTATGTGTCCGTCGGCCAGAAGGTCGAGGCCGGGGCGACCCTGCTGTTGATCGAGGCGATGAAGACCTTCAACCAGATCAAGGCCCCGCGCGGCGGGGTTGTGAAGCAGATTTTGGTGGCCAGCGGCACGCCGGTCGAGTTCGACGAACCGCTGCTGATCATCGAGTGATTTATGGGCCCGGGGCATGGCCTTACCGCCTTGGGCGATTTCTGACAGGATCGGCCTGCTGACATGTTCAAGAAAATCCTGATCGCCAATCGCGGCGAGATCGCGCTCCGGGTGCTCCGCGCCTGCCGTGAAATGGGCATCGCCTCCGTCGCGGTGCATTCCACCGCCGATGCCGAGGCCATGCATGTGCGCCTCGCGGATGAAAGCGTGTGCATCGGCCCGGCTCTGGCCCGCGATTCCTATCTCAACATGCCCGCGATCATTTCCGCTGCCCTCATCACCGGGGCGGAGGCGATTCATCCCGGTTACGGCTTCCTGTCCGAGAACGCCAAGTTCGCGGAAATGGTGGAGGCGCATGGGCTGGTGTTCATCGGCCCCACCGCCGAGCACATCCGCATGATGGGCGACAAGATCACCGCCAAGACCACCATGGCATCGCTCGGCGTGCCGCTGGTGCCGGGCTCGCCGGGGGAGCTTGCATCGCTGGATGACGCTTATGAGGTGGCGGAACGGATCAAATACCCCGTGCTGATCAAGGCGGCGGCGGGTGGCGGCGGGCGCGGCATGAAGGTGGCGCGCTCACGGGAGGATCTGGATTCCGCCTGGCGCGAGGCACGGGCGGAGGCGCTGGCGGCCTTCGGCAACAACGCGGTTTACATGGAGAAATATCTCGACAAGCCGCGCCATATCGAGCTGCAAATCCTGGCCGACAATCATGGCGAGGTGGTGCATATTGGCGAGCGCGACTGTTCGCTGCAACGCCGCCATCAGAAGGTGCTGGAAGAAGCCGGCTCGCCGGTCATTTCCGCCGCGGCGCGCGACGCGCTGGGCAAAACCGCGACGGACGCGTTGAAGAAATTCGGCTACCGCAACGCCGGCACGCTGGAGTTTCTGTACCAGGATGGGCAGTTCGCCTTCATCGAGATGAATACCCGTTTGCAGGTTGAGCATCCGGTTTCGGAGATGATTTCCGGGCTTGATCTGGTGCGCGAGCAGATCCGCATCGCGGCGGGCGCACCTCTGGGCTACACCCAGAAGGATATCCATTTTTCAGGCCATGCGATCGAGTGCCGTATCACCGCCGAGGACCCGGGAAACTTCACCCCCTCGCCAGGTACAGTGGAGGTGTTCCATCAGCCCGGCGGGTTGGGTGTGCGCGTGGATTCAGCACTTTACGCGGGCTATCGCGTGCCGCCGCATTACGACAGCCTGATCGCCAAGCTGATCACCTATGGCAAAACCCGTGATGAGGCGATTTCCCGCATGCGCCGGGCGCTCATGGAATTCGTGGTCATCGGGGTGAAGACGACCATTCCGCTGCATCAGAGGATTCTGGAAAACCCGGAATTCCAATCCGGCGAATACACCATCCACTGGCTGGAACGCTTCGTCGCCCAGAACTAGAGCCGGATCGGCTTGGGTTTGGTCACTCCCATGACCCAACCCAAGCCGTGAGTCTGCCAGAGGCCGTGTTCAAGGCGCCGCGTTGGGGTGGGCGGCGGCATAGGCCAGCTGATCCGGCGTCATCTCGAACCCGGTCAGAATTTGCACGTCAGCGCTTGCCGGCACGGCCGCCAGTTCAATCTTCACCGGCTTCGAGCTTGCCGCCGCGGTGCTCATATTGCCGTTGAATTTCAGCGTGATCTGATAGTCTTTCTTCTCGATGATCTGATCGCCATTGGTGATAGCCACGAACCAGGGCAGGGTGATGGGCTGGCCGTTATTCGCCGGGCCGTTATCCGCCAGGAAGTTGTTGGTGAACGTCACCTTCAAAATCCCGCCCTTGCCTTTCTTCCGGTAAACGCAATCGCCTGACACGCTGGTCAACTGCGCGGTGGTGATCTGCGAGGCCACGTCGCTGCGGCCGGGAAGAAACAGGGTTACGGTCTGCGCCTGCTGTAGCGCCGCCACTTGCGGGCAGTAGGTGGTGGGGTCTGCCGGCATCGCGCTGGCCGGGCTGGGCGTACTAACCGTGCTGGCCGGGCTGACTGTGTTAACCGTGTTGGCCGGGGCGGCCGCGCTAGCCGGGCTGGCTTCGCCGGTCGTGCTAACCGTGCTGGCTGCGCCGGCCTTATTCGCCGTGCTGACTGGGCCGGTGGTATTAACCACGGTAAAACTAATCCCGCCGCCCGAGCTGCCCGAGCTAGGCGTACTAACCGTGCTGCCCGCACTGGCAGTATTATCCGCGCTGGCGGTGGCGGGCGCAGCAACCACGTTGGTTTTGCGAAGCGCGCTGTCTGCGCCGGCCTTGGTGTTGCCGGTTGCGTGGGTCATAGTCGTGGTGCCGTTAACGATATAGGCCCCGCCGCAGGCGGCGAGGGTCAACAAGGATGCCATGGCGGCAACGGGCGATAGGGCAGACCGGAAATCTTTCATGCGCGCTCCCTTGCCAGATTTTTGGTCCCCGGTCATCTAGCAGCCTATGGCTGTTTACACGGAAGTCACGGACGAGGCGCTGACGGAGTTTCTGGCGCTTTACGAGATCGGCACGCTCACCGCCTTTCGCGGCATTGCCGAGGGGGTGGAGAACAGCAATTACGCGCTGAAAACCACCCAGGGGGATTTCATCCTCACCCTCTATGAGAAGCGGGTGAACAAGGAGGATCTGCCCTATTTCCTGGGGCTGATGGAGCATCTGCGCGCCCATGGCCTCTCTTGCCCGCTGCCGGTGCGCGCCAAGGATGGCCGGAACCTTCAGGAACTTGCGGGCAAAATGGCCGCCATCACCACCTTCCTGCCCGGCGTCTGGCCCCGGCAGATCAGGGTGGCGCATTGCGAACCGCTGGGCGCGGCGCTGGCCCGGCTGCATCTGGCGGGCGAGGGCTTTGCCATGACTCGCCGCAACGGGCTGGGCCCGGATGCCTGGGAGCCGCTTTTGGCGAAAAGCCTGCCGCATGCGGATAGCGTGCTGGGGGGCTTGGGCGCGGAGCTGCAAGCCTGGCTGGGGCAGATCGAGGCCGAGTGGCCGAAGAACCTGCCGGTGGGGCAAATTCATGCGGATTTGTTCCCGGACAACGTGTTTTTCCTGGACGGCAAGCTCTCCGGGTTGATTGATTTCTACTTCGCCTGCACGGATATCCTGGCCTACGACATCGCCATTTGCCTGAACGCCTGGTGCTTCGAGACCCATGCGGAGCTGAACGTCACGCGCTCGCGGGCCTTGCTGCGCGGCTATCAATCCGTGCGGCCGCTCTCCCAGGCGGAGATCGACGCGCTGCCGGTGCTGGCGCGCGGTGCCGCCATTCGCTTCCTGCTAACCCGGCTTTACGACTGGCTGAACACGCCCGCCGGGGCGCTGGTGACGCCCAAGGACCCGCTGGATTACTACCGGCGCCTGCGCTTTCATTTCGCGGTTTCGGGGGCTGGCGCCTATGGGCTCTGAGGATCAGGAGAACATTGTCGAGATCTGGACGGATGGCGGTTGCAAGCCCAATCCCGGCCCTGGCGGCTGGGCGGCCATTCTGAAGTTCAAGGGCAATGTGAGGGAGCTTTCCGGCGGGGACGGCGATACCACCAATAACCGCATGGAACTGACCGCCGCCGCCGAGGCGCTCACCGCCCTGAAGCGCCCCTGCGTGGTGAAGCTGCACACGGATTCGGAATATCTGAAGAACGGCATCACCCGCTGGCATACGGGCTGGGTGCGTAAGAACTGGCGCAGCTCCACGGGTGACCCGGTAAAGAACATGGATTTATGGAAGCTGATCCTGGAGGCGGCAAAGCCCCACCAGATCGAATGGTTGTGGGTGAAGGGCCATTCCGGCGATGCGATGAACGACCGGGCAGACGAGCTGGCCACCGCCGCGCGGGAGGCGCTGAAGTAACCGAAGGGCTTGATTTTTTCCGCCTGCCGCCGCATTAGAGGTCGAGACCGTCCGAGTCTTATGCCTGCCCGTCCTGGGCCGCATGATTTTTTCATTTCCACCATAATGCCCTGGCCTCCTGCCGTGGCGTCCCGCAACTGGATTTCTGGTTCCCCATGCATCTCGCCGAATTGAAGGCAAAATCCCCCACCGATCTCCTGGCCCTGGCCGAGGAGCTGGAGGTCGAAAACGCCTCCTCGCTCCGCAAGCAGGACATCATGTTCTCCATCCTGAAAGCCTGGGCGGAAAACGACCAGGCCATTCACGGCGATGGCACGCTAGAAATCCTGCCCGACGGGTTCGGCTTCCTGCGTAACCCGGAGGCGAACTTCCTGCCCGGCCCGGAGGATATCTACGTCTCCCCGCAGCAGGTGCGCCGCTATGGCCTGCGCACCGGCGACACGGTGGATGGCGAGATCCGCGCGCCCAAGGAAGGCGAGCGTTACTTCTCCCTGGTGAATGTCGAAAAGATCAATTTCGAGTCGCCGGAGGCGGTGAAGCACCGCATCAATTTCGACAATCTCACCCCGCTCTACCCCACCTCGCGCCTGCGCATGGAAGTGGAAGTGCCGGAGCCCACCACAAAGGGCCAGACCAAGGAAATCACCGGCCGGGTGATCGACCTCGTCGCCCCCATCGGCAAGGGCCAGCGCGCATTGGTGGTGGCGCCGCCGCGCACGGGTAAAACCGTGATGCTGCAAAACATCGCCTCCTCCATCACCGCGAACCACCCGGAAGTGTTCCTGATGGTGCTGCTGATTGATGAGCGGCCCGAGGAAGTGACCGACATGTCCCGCTCCGTGCGGGGCGAGGTTGTGGCCTCCACCTTCGACGAACCGGCCACCCGCCATGTGCAGGTGACCGAGATGGTGCTGGAAAAAGCCAAGCGCCTGGTTGAGCATAAGCGCGACGTGGTGATTTTGCTGGACAGCATTACCCGTCTGGCGCGTGCCTACAACACGGTCGTGCCCTCATCAGGCAAGGTGCTCACCGGCGGTGTGGATGCCAACGCTTTGCAGCGCCCCAAGCGCTTCTTCGGTGCCGCGCGTAACATCGAGGAAGGCGGCTCGCTGACCATCATCGCCACCGCGCTGATCGATACCGGCAGCCGCATGGATGAAGTGATTTTCGAAGAGTTCAAGGGCACCGGCAATGCCGAGCTGATCCTGGACCGCAAGCTTTCCGACAAGCGCACCTTCCCGGCCATCGACATCACCAAGTCCGGCACCCGTAAGGAGGAGCTGCTGGTGGACAAGGCCGTGCTCTCCAAGATGTGGGTGCTGCGCCGTATCCTGAACCCGATGGGCACGACGGATGCGATGGAGTTCCTGCTCGATAAGCTGAAATACTCGAAGACCAACAACGATTTCTTCGAGGCGATGAACACCTGATCAAGAAAAAGGCCGGTTTTTACCGGCCTTTTTTATTTTGCGGGCAAAGGCGTTTTATCGCGCTACCGCCACCGCCAGCGGCGCTTCCTGGCTGGTCAATACGGATCGTGGCGCTTCCGGGTGCCCGAACAGGTAGCCCTGCATTTCGTCGCAGCCCAACTCCATCAGGCAAAGCGCCTGTTCCATATGTTCCACGCCCTCGGCGGTCACCTTCGCGCCGAGGTCATGCGCCAGCCGAATCAGGGCACGCACGATGGCGTAACCCCGCTCGTCATCCGGCAGGCCGGAGATGAAGCGCCGGTCGATCTTCATACGGCTCAACCCGAAACGGTGCATCATGTCGAGCGATGCGGCGCCGGTGCCGAAATCATCCACCGCCACCTGCACGCCATGCTCTTTCAACAGGCGCAACTGGCGCAGAGCGTCCTCATGGTCCAGCGTCAAGCGGCTCTCGGTCACCTCAAGCTCCAGCCGGTCCGGCGCCAGGCCCGATTCCGTCAGGGCCTGTATCACGGTCTCTGCGAAGCATTGGTCGGTCAGCTGCATGGGCGAGATATTCACGCAAAGCCGCACTTGCTCCGGCCAGCCATGCGCGGCGGCGCAGGCGGCGCGCAGCACATAGGCGCCGAAATTCGCGATCAGCCCGCTTTGCTCGGCGATGGGAATGAACACGCGCGGCGAAATTTCTCCGAAATGCGAGTGCTGCCAGCGCAACAGCGCCTCATAGCCGGTGAGCAGCCCGTCCGGCGGGTTCCAAAGCGGCTGATAGGCGACATGCAGTTCCTGCCGCGCCAAGGCGTACAAAAGATCCGCGTGCAGCTGGCGGTTGGCGGTCGCTTCCAGCGACGGCTCATAGGTTTTGTGCCCGTGCCGGCCAGAGCGTTTGACGCTGTACATCGCCAGATCCGCCTGCCGGATCAGTTCCTCCGGCTTGGTCTGCGCGCAGTTGAAATAGGTGATGCCCACGGAGGCGGAAACCCGTGTCTGCGTCTGCGGCAGCAGGGCCGGGGCGGCAATCGCGCCGCAAATGCTCGTGGCCACGCGTTCCGCCGCCTGTTGCAGGGCGGGGCCGCCGCGCAGCAGCACGCCGAATTCATCGCCGCCCAGCCTGGCCACGAGGTCGCCGTTGCGGACGCAGCATTTCAGCCGCGCGGCGACGATGCGCAGCAATTCGTCCCCCGCTTCGTGGCCATAGGCATCGTTCACGGCTTTGAAGCCATCCAGATCCACCAGCAGCACGGCGATGTTGTCCACCTCCCGCTGGCCGCGGGTCACCGCGTCGTTCAATGCCTCGTGGAACATGATGCGGTTGGGCAGGCCGGTCAGGGCATCGTGCCGGGAAAGGAAGTGGTTCTCCGCCACGGCATTGCGGTATTCGGTCACATCGGACGCCACGCCCACCAGAAACCGCCGGCCGGGCGGCACATGCAGCAGCGTTTTGCGCATGATCATGGTGTGCGTGTCGCCAGAGATAGGCAGGGTTATGCATTCCTCGCTTTCCACCATCTGCCCCGTGGCCAGAACCTCGTCGTCCGAAGCCCAGCTCAACGCCGCCTGCGCCGCCGGAAAGATATCGTATTCCGACCGGCCGAGCAGCTCCTCCCGGGTGCCGCCGAGCAGCCTGGTCGCGGCGTCGTTCAGAAATATCCATTTATGGTCTTCATCCTTGATGAAAACCGGGCTGGGGATGATATCGATGATCTTTTGCAGGGAATCAGCCGACCCCAGCAGCCTTTGATGCAACATGTCACGACGGTACAGAACCGGAATTAATGGATTCCTAAAGCCAGCCGGCTATCTCGTCTGCTGATGCTGCCGCCGGTACGGGTCCATCTTATATGTGCCCAGAATTTTGAATTCGGTGGAGAAGAAGC